>JBBRXH010000138.1:0-5102 GCA_038248565.1 Peptostreptococcales bacterium
ATGACCCTAATCAGTTCGGTACTGCTGCCACCGATGTCCATAATCAGGCAATCCGGTAAGTTCAGCGTATTTACCGCACCGACGTAATCGTAAAAAGCTTCTTCTTTTCCTGTCAGAATGCGAATCGAAAGGCCCAGCTGCTTTTTGGCCATGTCCAGGAAGACAGAACGGTTAGACGCCCGCCTGACTGCCTCCGTTGCCACGCATATCAGCTTATCTACGGCTAAAGCTTCGCTCAGGTCCAGAAAAAATCTCAATGTCTCGATGGCATAATTCATTTTGCCAAGACTCAATTTATCCGAACCGTTTTCGTTTTCTCCCAGTCTCACGCTCTCCTTAACTTCATCGATCAGTTTAAAGGACCCATCTGGGCGCACCCGGACGACAATCATGCGCATGGAGTTTGACCCGATATCGATTATACCAACTTTAATCATATTCAATCTCCTGTCTGATCTGACTTGCTCGACTTAATAAATATCCGGCTATAACTCCGCTTTCGTATTGGAAGGCCGCCTTAGGATACTTGATCCGTAGCCCGTAAAGCAAAGTGACATCTCTATTCGCATCGCATATTTTTCCGAGTTTATCCTGAATTATTTTCAAATCAGAGAGGAAATCTTTGTTTTCCATTATAGAGAGCGGCTCCAAAATAGTCCATACATAACGCAGCTTCTTGAAGCGTATCCTGAGCCGATGAATCGCTTTTATATCGTTAAAATCTGTGCGCTTAAACTGCTTTTGTGCTTTGCGCAGCCACTTATCAAAACGTTCATTCACAAAATCCTTATATGTTTTGTTTGTTGCGGTATCCTTATCCAAAAGGTCCTTATCCCAGGCATCGCCAAAAATCCAGGCCCAAATGCTGCCTAAACTCTCTACTGTCGGTTCCAAAACAAGCTGTGCACAAATATCCGCCTGATTTGCGATTCGTTCTTTCTTCAGTACCGACAGAAATACAGTGGGTATCTTCGGTAAATCAGGATGGCTTTCAGCCAGAATGCTCCACTCTTCCATGAGGACATCTATTTCCCGAAGGTAGGCAAACCTGCCTGCCATATCTCTTAAAAGATCCTGGATTCTTTCATAGTCTTCACTATTCAATAAGGGTTTTATAAAGGATATGAGGGATCTGACCTGGCGTATCTTGACGCGATACTGGTGAGCTGTTTCAATATCTTCAGGTCTTTGGAGAAATCGAGTCTGCATTTTCGCCACTTCAGAAAGATAAAAAACTAGCAGCCTCCGGCACTCTGATTTGATCGGCTTTTCTCTGTCAAGCTGAGGTGCTTTCCATTGAATCATATAATTTAAAGGCCCTGACAACGGTCTTTGAGAGTGGATTGGGAAGCAGGCACCGGCAGATTTTTTGAAAGGGACCTGATAACCGCAAATTTTCTCGCTCCAGTCTCTTAAATGGGGTTCATGGCCCACGATGATGACAGTTTTGGATGGAGAAAGTATGCTGAGTTCGTTTTCGAGATCTGAAAAATCCCCATTTCGGATGAATTCGAATTGCAGAATATCCGTAATACCGAGGCCTTCAGAGATGATTTCCGCCGTCTGTACCGCCCGAAGCGAGGGGCTCGTCCAAATATGGATCTCCTGATTCGGTCTTATAACACTCCGCAAGAAATCGACGCTATTTTTCAGATGTTCTACGCCTTCTTCAGTCAGAGCCCTAGTATGATCGTCTGTGCCTGTATTTTGGGCTTCTGCTTTTGCATGTCTGAATAATATGATATTTCCAGTCATAAAGCGCATCCCCTTTTTACTCTTCTGCGAGTTTTTTACGAAATGTCAGCAGCTTTTCCCTGCGTTCGGTGGATACCGCCGGATACTTCGGATCCATTTCCTCTAGTGTCTTTATAATAACTTCCATGATTGCCAGCCTGGAAAACCATTTTTTATCAGAAGGTATGACATACCAGGGGGCATGAAGGGTCGAAGTGGCATTGATAGCATTATCATAGGCTAATTGATAGTCGTCCCAATAGTCTCGTTCAACCATGTCATAGTCGGAAAATTTCCAGCTTTTATTTTCATCATCGATCCGCTGCAAAAACTGTTTCTTCTGCTCTTCTTTTGAAATGTTCAGGAAAAACTTCAGAACTCTGATGCCATTTTCATAGAGATATTTTTCGTAGCTTTTAATCTGCTGATAGCGCTCTTCATATATGTCATCTGTCTTGCATCTGTCCGGAAGGCTGGCGTCTTTAGTCAAATTATGCACCTTGGCAATCAGCACATCCTCATAATAGGAGCGATTGAAGATTGCGATTTTGCCTCTCTCTGGCATGGCCCGCATAGCGCGCCACAGATAATCATGACTGAGCTCCTCCGGGGTCGGGCTCTTGAAATTATAGACATCGATGCCTGCGGGATTCATTCCGCTCATAACATGGCTTACTACGCCATCCTTGCCTGCAGCATCCATGGCCTGAAGGATTATGAGCAATCCTTCCTTCTTCTCTGCATACAGTTTATCCTGCAACTCCTGTATGCGGGCTAAATGTGCGTCGTGCTGGTTCTCGGCTTCCTCTTTGTTTTTGATTTTACCAGTCTTTTTTGTATCAAACTGTTTGATCACGAAAGCTTTATCGCCTTTGTAGCAAAATTCTTTAGTGTTCATGATGCGTTCTCCTCTATAACTAATTCAAAGGATCACCTATTTCTGTGTGCATTGAAGGTATTCTTATTGTACAACTTATCTTTTGCACTTTCCATACAATAATCAAAATTTGCCCGAAATATAGTTATTCAGCAGTTCAGTTTTAGGTCTGCAGAAGAGCTCCGATGTAGGTCCCGATTCCACGACCCTGCCCTCATAAAAGAAGGCCGTTTGGTCTGAAATGCGGCTCGCCTGCTCCATATTGTGGGTAACGATAATAACTGTACAGTCGTTTTTGATCTCCATGAGCATTTCTTCGATTTTATAGGTTGCCACCGGATCCAGGGCTGAACAAGGTTCATCGAACAGCATGATTTTAGGTTCCAGCATCAGCGCTCTTGCTATGCATAAACGCTGCTGTTGTCCACCGGAAAGCGATAAAGCTGATTTATGGAGTCTATGTTCAACTTCATCGTAAATTGCTGCTAATCTTAGTTTACTCTCTGCCAAGCGGTGGAAATAATCGCGGTCAGCCAAGTAATGCTCTTTTACAGGAAGCAGCATGTTCTTCATGATACTGGTGGGCAGTGGATTTGGGTGCTGGAAAATCATTCCTGTCTCCCTCCGCAGTTTTTCAACATAGCCATTTGAATTATCGGAATAGGCATCCTGCCCATCAATTACAATATTCCCGATCAGACGGAAGGCTGGGATAAGGTCATTCAGGCGGTTAATAGAACGCAGTAAGGTTGTTTTTCCGCAGCCGGATGGACCGATAAATGAAAATATACTATTCTTGGGAATTTCAATATTAACCTCGTCAAGCGCATTGTTCGCGCCATAATAACAGCTTACATTCTTGATACTGACTGACGCGTTACCCATTTTGTTTCACCCCCAGATTCCCAATAAATGTTGCTGCGATATTTAGCAGAATAATGATTACAATGAGCACAAGAGATGCTCCAAAAGCAACATCCAGTTGATTTCCCTCTCCGGCCGGCGATGTATAGTAAATGTAGGTTGTCAGGGTGCTGCCTGTATTTTGAAGAGTGGACAACCAGTTTTCCGGGTTGTACCATGGCTGATTCCCAGTCATGCGAAGGGTTCCGCCAAGTGTCAGCCAGACGATTGCCGTATCGCCGATAATCCTTCCCATGCCCAGTATTGTTCCTGTGATCAGACCATCCCGGGCACAACTCAAAACCACCCTATAGATGGTCGTCCATTTAGTGGCGCCAAGAGCCATTGAGGCATCGATATAGGATTTAGGCACTGATTTTAAGGATTCTTCCATGGATTTTGTTATAAAAGGCAGGATCATGATAGCCATCGTGATTCCGGAAACAAGAAATGACTTTCCATACGCCCTGCTTGAACCTTCCACCCCTTCGATGGCACTGCTCAGAAAGCCAAAATAGGGCTGTGTGAAAATTGCCAGGGCAAACAAGGCAATGACGACGGTCGGCACACCGGATAAAATATCAATTGCACTTTTAACTAGACTTTTGAATATGCCTTCTTTCGAATAGAAGGTCAGATAAACGGCTGTTGCCAAGGCAAAAGGGAAAGCAGTTATAATTCCTGTCAGAGTAAGGATAATCGTTCCAATCAGTGGCGTTAGTATGCCACCAGAGGCTGCGTTTATAGCAGATGGGTCCGGCTCCGTCAGCAGAAACCTCAGCGACAAAACCCCCACGCCGTAGCGCAGTGTTACAAGCAGTATAAATGCACATGTGCATAGGATTAAAACCGTAGAAATAATTGAATATGCAGAGCCTAAGCTGTTGTCAAGCTTTCTGCTTCTCTCTCTAATTGTCATGTCCCGCCGCCTTTCTCATTCCCTGCTCAACCAGCTTTGCACCGATGCTAAGAATAGCGCCAATCACCAGCAGCGTTGCTCCACAGGAAAACAAGGCCGACTCCACCGCAAAGGAGCCCATAGCCTCAGATTTATTGACAATTGCCGCTGAAAGTGGCAGTGTCGGAGCAAGAAAATTAATAAATCCAAGCCCCGCGGTAGGAATAATGCCAAGGCCTCCGCAGACCATAGAAAGGGCAATTGCTTCTCCGATACCACGGCCGGCGGCCAGAATGATGCTGGCAATGATCCCGGATCTGGCATTTGGCAATACTATTTTATAGATCATACGAAATTTTTTCATCCCAAAGGCATAGCCTGTTTCTTTATAGCTATTTGGTACCGCCCTTATCGCATCAGTGGAAAGAGACACTACAGTGGGCACAATCATGAATGCAAGAACAATGATTGAAGAAAGCATATTTTGTCCTGTCATTTGGAAACGATCCAAATAGGCCATCTGCATATCCACATTGATAAATACTTTTTCCACGAAAGGAACAACGGTTATCAGCCCAACCAGTCCAAAGACAACGGAAGGAATAGACGCGAGCAGCCTTACGAGGGCTGTGAGGATTGTCGAGATCTTTGGATTTGTGTATTCGCTGATGGTGATGGCCGAGCCTACTC
>JBBRXH010000139.1:0-4924 GCA_038248565.1 Peptostreptococcales bacterium
GATCTTTGCATTGCTGCAGCCCTGATAAATATACCCCATGATTTCTATTTCGCGGTTTGTTAATTTGTACTGATTTTTAAGCATGTAGGAAAGACTTTTTTCATTCTTCCTGATTTTCCCCGTATCGGCTTCAAATCTGGCATGGAGATGGGGCAGAAGCTGTTTTAGGATATAAATATCCCGATCGGAAAAGTTTCCGTTTCTCTCACATTTATATAGGCTAATCGCACCATGAAACTTTCCTCTTCCGGCAAGGACAACCCCCGCAATATAAACCAGGTCGAAAACTTTCAGATAGTTGATATAGAAAGGGCTTTGCTTCCTTACCTCATCGTTCAGAAGATCCGATTCCCTATAGACGAGGGATTCCGGACTCATGAATACCCAGTTGACATAGTCCATAGGCGCATAGATATTCTCATACTGATTGATGAATTCCTCTTCAAACTTCCTGCTGAATTTGCTGACCATGATAGGATCTACAAGCTGCGGCGCCGAGTCCTTTTTGATGACGCCGATATCAAACTCGGAGAAATCGAAATCGATCAAGGTCATGAGCTTTTGAAGAAATGCCGTTCTCATGGCCGTCGAATCTTCGATATTGTTGATCGTAATGACTAAGTCGTTGAGTCTTTCCCATTCCGCTTGCGTCAGCATATAACCTCCTGTTTTGCAAGTATCTCGCCTCTATGCTTAGATACTATCATTTGTGGTAGTATCTGTCTACTATTAAAGTAGTATAAATATAAATGAAATATACTACTTTATAGTGTTTTATACTCCTCAAAATACCAGTATATTAAAGAAAAAGTGCATTAACGAAAGAGGTGTAACTATGATCGACTTAAGACCCTGGGGGGAACTGAACTGTCAGGAGATCGAAGCAGCGGACGTCTGCGTTATGGGCGTACCCTTTGATGGAGCAACCAGCTGCGGCAAAGGCGCAGCCCTGGCGCCGGAAAAAATCAGGAGCCTTTCCAAATACCTTCCTACGACAACAGAGGAAGGCTTTGAGATTCAAAATTTACGAGTGTACGACCATGGCGATGTTGCCTTCAACCTCAATTGGGAGGCTTACTATGCGGAGGTCGAAAGAGAAGCCCTTGCCCTTTTTAAATCGGGTAAATTTTGTCTGTTCTTTGGTGGGGACCATTCGGTAACTATTCCGCTTTCAAGAGCCTACGGCGAATACTATAAAGGAAAGAAAATCGGTATCATTCACTTTGACTCCCACCCGGATCTATGCGATGAATACGACGGGCATAAATGGTCCCACGCCTGCCCGCTGAGACGTGCCGTAGAAGATGTGATCACACCGAAAGATTTAGCTCAAGTTGGCATCAGGTCCTATGAAAGTGAGGAAATCCAATTCTATAGGGAAAATCCGGATCTTCTTCTGATCAGAGCCTATGATGTTTTCAACGAAGGCTGGCAGAGAGTCTGCGAGAAGCTGCTGATCAAATTTCAAAGCTACGATGCCATATATATCAGTCTGGATATCGATGTCCTTGATCCGGCATATGCTCCGGGCACAGGAACTCCCGAGGCCGGTGGACTGTCATCCAGGGAACTGATGGAAATTATAAAGTTCCTTATGGCGAAGCTTCCGGTGAAGGCAATGGATCTCGTTGAGGTATCTCCTCCTCTGGATAGTGTAAACCATATTACATCCTGGGCAGCGCTTAAAATAGTTTATGAAGTTTTCGGGAAGTTATCATTAAAGAAATAAGAAGTTATGGAGGTAATTATGGAAAACAGATTATCCATTCGGGAGGAACTCACCGGTAAAACAGATATGAGCCCCGAAAATGAAAACGACCTTTTCGATAGACTAGAAGAAATAGAACGGGATGGACAAGTGGTTGACCCACTGCCAAGGTCAGACTGGGCTTTGATTGCTGTTACCTTCTTAGTCTTTGGCATATTCCCGCTGCTGTATTACGCTTTTAAGCTATTTTAGGAGGGAAAGATATAATGAGTAAACATGACGCTAACATCAACAATGAAGCTCAATTCGACCTGCTGCCAATTATGAAAAAGGATCGGGAGTATGGTTTTCGGGACTACTCTTTTGTCATTACCGGATTTGCCGTCGCTACCTGGTGTTTCCTGATCGGCGGTACACTTGCCTTGTTTGTAGATTTTAAAACAGCAATTATCGCTTCGATCGCCGGCAATATGGTCGCAATCATACTGCTTAGTATGTCTACCTCTCTACCCTCTGCGAAATACGGCATCGATGGTTTCACCTCATCCATCAGCTATCTTGGTCATAACGGGACAAAATCCTATCTGGTTCTTAACGCTGTCGTTACAGTGGGCTGGACCATCGTGCTCTGCACCCTGGTTTCCAGATCCGTCATTCAGATACTGAATTATGCGACCGGTCAGGATTTTTCATCTAACCTATACGTCGTACTTTTCGGTCTCATAGTCGCAGGCTTCTGCTGGTTCGTTACTTTGAAGGGACCACATCTGATTAAGATTATGAGTAATATCGTAGTCCCTGTTTTTCTGGTGGTTATCATCGTGCTCATCGTCATCATCGGCAGGAATACCGGCTGGGCAGAAATCTCACAAATGCCTGCACTTGAGCCTTTTGACGATCCATGGCTGAATTTTCTCATCGCTTTTGAACTCAGTCTCGGCGCCGGCTTCTCCTGGTGGCCCAACATCGGCGGCCTTGCAAGGATCTGCAAAACATCAAGAGCAGCCTTCTGGCCAAATATTCTCGGTCTTGTTTTTGCCGCAACCATAGGCACAGGGCTTGGCGCCGCAGCTGCTCTTCTTGTTGGAGACAGCGACCCGGCATCCTGGATGATCCCAATCTGTGGAGGCGCAGTAGGCATTATAGCTCTGCTTCTGGTTAGTATTGCCAATATATCGGCAAATTCCATCATGATTTATACGACTTCTCTGGGCCTCAAGCAAATCAGGGCGCTATTCAGACAAAAGTGGGTTCTTGTAACGGCAGTCTATATGGTCCCCACATTTATTGGCCTTTTCTGGTCAAGCATCATTTACGACAATTTCTACTTTATACTCGGTCTCGCTTGCCTGATTTACTGTCCAATCTCTATGATGGCAGTGGTCGATTTCTTCCTGCTCAGAAAACAAAAATGGGATATGCGGCAGTTTTATAATAAAACCCCCGAGTCAAAATTTTATTACTGGAAGGGTTTCAACCTGGTCGCCCTATTCGTATTCATCTCTGCCACGCCGGTTTATTATCTGTTTTTAGATCCTATCACGCTGGTCAATACACCTGCTTTCAGGTATGCAACAGCCACCGGGGCCGTCGCGGTTTACTGCGCTATTGTCTATTACATACTCAGTAAGGCAATAAACTTTAAGAGGAATAAGGGCGGTTACGAACTGTAATTCTAAGTAAAACGAACATTTACAAGTATAAATTACAGCATACAAAAGGCGCCTCTCCGGATTAGAACAACGTCTAATCCTGAGAGGCGCCTTTAATTTCTCGATGTATCCCCTATGATTCCTTTGCTTTCATAAGGTCTTGTAGGCTTATTAAGATTTCCGACTGATTTTTGAGCTCCTGCATTTGTTCATCCTGCATCGTGGCAAGATAAGTCAGCGTTCTATGGTCCGAATCTGCTTTTTTTTCATTTTGTTCTTGAATAACATTCTGGCCAACCATTATGATCGGCAGCAGAACCAGCTGAAGGACCGTCTGCGCCACATAGGTGACCCAAACCATGATGCTGGCTGCTTTGATAACGGGAGGCAGCATAACAATGTCAATCAGCAGAAAGGCATAGGCGCACCACATGGTACCGACTCCATTGGTTATTTTGACTGCAATCCAATAGTTGAATTTGGCCAGTCCCTTGAGTTCTTTTTTCACTAGATCTTTAGGATGTGTAACAAAGGGGTGTTTTTTCATCGTACTCATTTAATCCTCCCAAATTACCTTTCTCAGGTAAAAATATGTCTTCTCACATTTCTTAAACCGTAATAACGGATTCGGCCTGAAACATGATGGTTGAGATCTCATCCATATTGCTGATTCTGGCGCCTTTCAATTTATCTTTAAGTTTATAATACTCCAGGCAGGTGCCGCAGGCCAGGATTTGGACTCCCTCTTTCGTAAGTTCTGAAAAGGCCTCAGCGGTAGCAGACCCTTCCGCTGCAAGATTCACTCCGGAATTGTATAAAATGATCGTATCTGGCTTTTCCTGTGCCAGCATTAATTTGTGAAGAAATACATTCATCAGTCTGGCCCCAAGCTCTATCGAACCGTTGCCCATGGATTCGCTGTTGATAATCAATACTTTACTCATTTTCAAGACCATATGACTTAAAAAGGATCAGTATCGTATTATTCATCATTTTATTGGTCAGCAGCTGCTTAAATTTTGTCGTTTTTGTTTTATCTTCAAGTTTGAGCTTTTCAAGTTCTAAAGTGAGTTCCTCCTGCTTTGCCAGCAGATCATCATAAACCTTTTCGAACTTTGCCAGTTTACTAAGGGCCTCTTCATAATAAGCAGTTAAATCTTCTTCTGATAGTATCCTTTTCCGAGAAATGAGTTTATTGCAGCTATTGCAAAAATATCCCATCGCACCGCAGCCGGATAGTTCTTCAAGTTTGCTTTTACATTCAGGGCAATAATATAATTTCGTCATCTTCTTACCTCCGATCATAGAACTCATTTATCTTCTATCATGTGAACTACCACCCCTTATAGAAGAGGATGGCTTCCTGGTCAATACCGCTAAAGCAGCAAGTTTACCCAGGCTCTAAGGACAGTACCTGCCCCGATTAGCAATATGTCTTATATCACACTGCTAATTTTAGTAGATTGAGGCTTGCATTGTAGTCCCTGTCAATTTCTAATCCACATTCAGGGCATACATAAGTTCTGCAAGATAAATCTTTTGTTTGATTTGACTTATTGCCACA
>JBBRXH010000140.1:0-4902 GCA_038248565.1 Peptostreptococcales bacterium
CTCTGCCTTGTTCAAGTATATCATAAACTGGTTTTTTGGGAGTGCCGTAAAAATTACCATAGACTTCCGCATATTCTAAAAATCCATCGTCTTCTATACAATGCTTAAAATCATTATTCGTCACAAAATAGTAGTTTTTGCCGTTGATTTCGTTCGGCCTGGCTTTGCGCGTAGTCATGGAAATGGATAGCGCAATAGAAGTTTGTTCTACAAGGGCTTTACAAATGGTTCCCTTTCCGGTGCCTGAAGGACCGGAAACAACAAATAATAATCCTTTTCCCATTTAGATACCTTTCATTTAAATCAATCTAGTCTTTAAGAATATAGTAAAATGATCAAAACTTCAAGACAATTATTCAATGTTTTGTACTTGCTCTCTTATTTTCTCAATCTCGCTTTTAATATCGATCACCAGGTTTGTTATTTCAATATCATTTGCCTTGGAACCTATGGTATTGGCTTCCCTATTCATTTCCTGAACAAGAAAGTCCAATTTTTTACCATCCGGCTGGTTACTTTTTGTTATTATCGTATCAAGCTGAAGGATATGGCTGTCCAGTCTGACCAGTTCCTCGGTAATGCTGCATTTGTCAGCAAAAATCGCCGCTTCCAGCAATAGTCTATCTGAAGGGATTTCAATGGAATTGCCTAAAACCTCATGCATACGATCCCGTAATTTATCAGTATAGGAAGCCGTTACAAGGGGCGCTCTTTCTGCAACTCTTTCGATAAGCCAACGGATAATCTCCCCTCTTGCGATGATGTCCGAAGAGAGAATTTTCCCTTCTATGGTGCGCATATCATTTAGTCTGTTTGCCGCTTCACGTACAGGCGTCTCAAAAGTTAAATAGATTTTTTCTTCATCCTCTACATCGGCCACTGCTTTTAAAACATCCGGCAAAGTCGATAGGAATTGAAGAGTTATTTCCCCGCTGAGGTCGAAGCTGCTTTTTAATTGCTTCAGATTATCATAATACTGCTTTGCCACCATAGTGTTCAGCTTGATCGTTGTATCATCTTCTGTCAGATTCTCGACGATTATGGAAATTTCAATTTTTCCTCTTCTTGCGATTTCCTTTACGACATTTTTTATCCTGTCTTCTGCAAAGGTATAGCGTCTGGGCATCTTTACCGTTATATCACTATATCTGTGATTTACCGATTTAATTTCAACTGTAATGTTGCGTTTGCCGTCGCTAAATTCGCTTCTGCCAAAGCCGGTCATACTTTTAATCATACCCTCTCCTCTTCCAGTTCTAATGAATTTTAATATTGGCCTTTGCAAATAATTTGGGCCGTTCCTTCTAATAAAACCTTATTGTTTTCCATTATCTCGATTGATAAAGTCCCACCTGGCATGTTTACCTCGATTTTTGAAGATAACCCCTTAAAACGGTTTGAGACCAATGCTGAAGCGCAAGCGCCCGTGCCACAGGCCAAAGTGTAGCCTGCGCCTCTTTCCCAGGTGTGGACGTTTTCATGGCTGCTGTCAATGATCCTGACAAAATTAACATTAATTCCTGAGGGGAATTGGGTATCCTTCTCAATAATCGGACCGTATTTCAGTACTATTTCATGAACTGGCAAATTGGCTATCGTTTTATCGTCTTCTGTGAAGATAATAGCGTGTGGAACGCCCATATGAAGGCATACAGCATCAAAATTCAAATCCAGTGCTGAAATCTTAAGCAGTTTTGCTTCTCCATCCCAAAAGCCCATGTCGATACTAACCCATGAACAACTTTTTTCAGTTTTCTTGATTTCAACAGCCTTAATGCCATCCCCGGTTTCGACTGAAAATTTATCTTTTTTTATGATGCCATTATCGGAAACATACTTTGCAAAACATCTCAGTCCATTGCCGCACATGGTTGCGAAGCTTCCATCGGCATTATAGTATAGCATTTTTATATCTGCCAATGAAGAGTTCTCTACACAAATAAAGCCATCGGCTCCAACACCGTAGTGCCTCTCGCAAATTTTGGCAGCAAGATCAGACAGCAATTCTTTAGTTGCCGCAATCTTGTTTTCTCTGTTATCTACGATGATAAAATCATTGCCCGCCCCATGCATTTTCCAGAAATCCAAATACTTTTACCTCCATTTGTGGTATTATTTATTTATTATATCTATTTATGGGGGAAACTGCAATGCCTTTTGACGGATTAGTAACTTCAAGTATAACATACGGTTTAAATGATAAGTTAACAGGTGGTAAAATCGAAAAAATATACCAGCCTGATACAGATGAAATCATTTTGTTGATCCATATCGGCAAAAATAATTATAAGCTTCTACTATCATCCGGGAGCAGTCATGCAAGGCTGCATCTCATCACATCCAGCAAATCCAACCCCCAAAACCCTATGGCCTTTTGTATGTTGTTAAGAAAACATATCCAAAATGGCAGAATTATTTCTGTCCTGCAGAGGGATTCCGAACGCATCATTGAGATCGCAATCGAGAGCTTTAATGAAATGGGTTTTTCCGTCAGCAAAAAACTGATTATTGAAGTGATGGGAAAACACAGTAATATTATTTTAATCGATACACCTTCCAACAGGATTATAGATAGTATTAAAAGAATACACAGTGATATTAACCGATATCGCCAGGTATTGCCTGGTTTTCAATATGTGTATCCACCGGATCAGGGTAAAATATCCTATTTCAACTTAAGTGAGGATACCTTTCTATCATTTTTTGCCGGCTACATTGACTTTAATACTGATTTGTCAGGTGAATCGGATAAAGAAACTGCAACTAAAATTCTTTTAGACTCCGTTCAGGGAATTAGTCCGGTTATCGCAAGAGAATTATGTTTAAAGGCTGATTCAGTAAAGCATCTTTACAGTCTGATCAGTGAACTTATTGGGAAAATAATCATCGGGGATTTTTCACCTATGGTTTATCTGAATAGCGATGGCATCCCTGTGGATTTCTACTGTGAAAGACTTAGTGATGCAGCAGGTTATTACAGGGAGGTATCTTTTGAAGATATTCAGGAGGCAGCAGAATACTTTTATGATCACAAGGATTCATCTAATAAAATGAAACAGAAATCTTTGGACCTGGTAAAAACTTTAAGCTCAAATTTAGATAAACTATATTTAAAAAAACAGAAGCTTTCTTTGGACTTATTACAGGCTCAGGATGCCGAAATTTTTAAAGTCTATGGTGAATTAATCCTTGCAAATATCTATGCTATCAAGCCAAAGGATACTGTTGCTTACGTCATCAACTATTATAATGATGAATCTGTAAAAATCAACTTGGATGCAAGGCTTTCAGCTTCTCAGAATGCGCAGCGCTATTTTAAAAAATATACCAAATCGAAAACTGCAATCCTGGAAAAAACCATTCAACTTGACGAAGCCAGTAAGGATATCAACTACCTGGAGTCAGTCCTTACTCATATCGATAATGCCATGACTTATGAGGATATTGAAGAAATCAGACAGGAAGTCATTGATGGCGGTTACCTCAAAAAGAAAAAAAATGCTTTTAAAGTTGCTAAATCAAAACCTGCGCCATATACCCACCATTCTTCGGACGGGTTCAAAATATTGATTGGAAGAAATAATAAAGAGAATGATATTCTTACCTTTAAAACCGCCTCAAATAAAGATTTATGGCTTCACGCCAAGGATATCCCAGGATCCCATGTCGTTATAATAACCGAAGGCCGTGAAGTTCCTGATACAACATTGAGAGAAGCTGCAGCTCTGGCAGCATATTATAGCAAGGCAAGGCTGTCAGAAAATGTTCCTGTGGATTATGTGCAGGTTCGCCATGTAAAAAAACCAGCCGGGGCAAAGCCCGGCATGGTGATTTTCGTCAGTAATAAAACCCTTTATGTCAATCCTTATAAAGTTACCTAATTCTCCATGAATGAAATTACACCATAGATGACTTTAGATGCCTCAGCTCTTGTTGCAAGGCCCTGAGGGTCGTAGTTTCCTTCTGGCCTTCCATTCATAATGCCAGCCTGGGCTACTTCACCCACAGCCTTCTGAGCCCAAGGGCTGATTAGACTATCATCCGTGAACACCACAGCGCCATTTATCGGTTTATAGGCTGTTCCGGTTGCCTTAGAGAAATTACTAAGGATTGCAGCCATCTGTTCCCGAGTTATTGGTGCATTTGGTGAAAATGTGCCATCCGGATTCCCGTTGATTATTTTATTGGCATAACCCCAGTTTACATAAGGTATATACCATTCTTCGGGATCAAGATCGCTAAAATTTGCTGGTTCAGCAGCTGGAACATCTATCATAGTATTGGAAAGCATAGTTAAAAACTGTGCTTTTGTCAATTGAATATCCGGCGAGAACAGATCATCGCCCATACCTTGAACGATACCTTTTCCGGCCAATATTTCAATGAAATTTTGAGCCCAGTGACCATTTGTATCCGTAAATGAAACTTTAGATGGTCCCACGCGAACAGGAATTACCGTTTCTTTGCCATTGTATGTTATATATATTTTGCCGGTCTGTCCACCTCTGGCGGCGGCTTTGAAAACACCATTTTGATCTATGGCGCCAATCTTATCATCACAGGTCCAAGTAAACTGGCTATCACTGCTCACTACCGGCACATACCTGCATCTCGCCTGCACATTAATATCAATCGACTGATCTGGTTCAATGATAATATCCTTTTTATCCGGATTGATGGATATATCTTGAGTGATTACAATCTGTGCAGTTGCTCTAAGATTATCCGAAGTTGCAGATACTGAGCCTTCTCCCGAATTTCCCCCAGCGATAAAAAGTCCCCCTGTATCTATACTGCCAATACTACCGTCCGCATCATAACTAGGGCCTTCAGGCAGTTGAGCCGGACGATAAAACTGATCCGAGGCTTTTACAGCCATTTGGACTCTTGCTCCGGGAAGCA
>JBBRXH010000141.1:0-4887 GCA_038248565.1 Peptostreptococcales bacterium
AAAGGCAGAGCCGGAAGTACCAATGTTGAGGACCGTCGCGGTTCCGGAGGACTTGGAATGGGAGGGAAAGGTGCTCTTGGGGGTGGATTGGGAGTCATAGTTCTCATCGTTTATATACTTCTCGGGGGAGATCTGGGCCAAATCATCGGCCCCTCTCAAGTAATCAATCAGGATAACGGGACTTCTTATCAGCAAACAGCAGAAGAGGCTGAATTGGAAGATTTTGTATCAGTGGTGCTGGCAGATACGGAATATGTATGGGAAGAAGTTTTTAGCACTCAAAATCTCGACTATCAGGAGCCTACGCTTGTACTTTATTCGGAATTCGTGCAGTCCGGCTGCGGAAATGCTGGAGCTTCCACTGGCCCCTTTTACTGTCCGAATGACAGCAAGCTATATCTTGATTTAAGTTTTTTTGAGGAGCTTCAGAGTTCTTTCAATGCACCCGGGGATTTTGCTATCGCCTATGTTGTCGCCCATGAAGTGGGACATCATGTGCAAAATCAATTAGGGGTTATGGATGAAATGCGACAGATTCAAGACAAGTCGAGTCAGGAAGACTATAACGACTTGTCTGTTCGGCTTGAACTGCAGGCAGATTATCTTGCAGGGGTCTGGGCGCATTACGCAGAGGACATGAAATATCTGGAAAAAGGTGATATAGAAGAGGCTTTAAATGCAGCAAGCGCTGTCGGAGATGATCGGATACAGAAACAAACGCAAGGCTATATAGTACCTGACAGTTTCACCCACGGAACTTCTGCCCAGCGCATGAACTGGTTTATGAAGGGCTACAAAGAAGGAGACCTTGACCAATGGGACACCTTCAATGTCAGCGAAGAGAATCTTTAAAATTTGCAAGGGGTTATTTTAACAAAATTGATTAAACGACAAATTATTCGTTCGCCGATTGATCGTAGGAGTCGGCTCCCTTTTATGTATTGACAATATGTTAATATTTGTTATCCTATAAGAGAATTTCAAGATGGTTTACGCGTTCGTTAATCCAGTAAAGTCCGGTTGAATAAAGCAGCCGGATTTCGCTTATCTTACTGGATTTGGGCTGATATCGGTTCTCTATTTGGTGCTTTTTAAATTTTATATGTGCAAAGTATATAAAATTACAGGTTTTTAAAAATAAATCTCCTAAAAGAAGGTGATCCCTTGAACACATACAACAAATTTAAACAAATCGGGAGTCGCTTTTTATCGTCTGACGATAAAAAAATGTATAATTATGAAAAAATTAAAGAAGGCTTACCTCAACTGAGAATTATATTTATATGTTTTATCGTTTTATATGGGCTGTTTGGATATTTGGATTATCTGACTATTAAGGATCATATTCAACAGTTCTATATAATCCGTTTTGCCATTGTAATTCCAGTATTTCTCTTGTTTCTTGCAATCTCTTTTCACCCAATAATTTTTCGTATAGCTCAATATTTTCTCATGCTTTGTATTATTGTCGGAGGAATTGGGATCGATTATATGCTTATTATGTATCCTAATAATTTCAGTTATTATGGTGGATTGTTAATGGTTATTTTCTCAGGCTATTTTCTGTTACGGCTTAATAGTGTATTCCCATTAATCGGAAACACGATCATTTTACTCTTTTACATCATCGGATATATCATCGTTAATAAGACGCTTACTTTTGACGTATATTTAGTAATTGCATTTTTTCTTGGGGCAAATATTATTGGTGGTATTGGTAATTTCCAGATGGAAAGCATGAGGCAGTTGAAATATATTCAGGAAAAGCAAATCAAAATTAAAAACTTACAACTTGAAGCACGCGTGGTCACTCAGCATAATGAACTTATTCAAATTGAAAAGGCTTTTGAATCAACCAGTGACGCCATCATAATTTTTGATCCATCTGCGAATCTTATTAATTATAACAGAGCCTTTTTAGAAATAATGGATTCTACAGAAGATAATGAACTGGTAGATTATGATCAGCTGGATGAAGTTATACGCATTGTAATTAATGGAACTGCATGGAGTGGTGAGAGAACAATAATATCATCTGCTGGCCGTGAAAAAACTTTATTGATTCAGGCTGACTCAGTATATGATGTTGGCAAAATCATTGGCGTTGTAGCGACTTGTAAGGATATCACAGAACGGAAAGTTATAGAAAAACGCATTAAATATATCGGTTATCACGACCATCTGACGGGCCTGTTTAATCGATATGCTTTTGATATAGAATCACAAAAATTAGATACCAAAATTCAATTGCCTTTAAGCATAATTATGGCTGACCTCAATGGACTAAAGCTGCTAAATGATACCTATGGTCATGCTATTGGTGATAAATTTCTTCAGTCTGCATCTGAAGTATTGAAAAGAGTATGTCGTGATGGAGATTTGGTTGTCCGTTGGGGTGGTGATGAGTTTGTAATTCTTCTTCCACAGACCACTTTGACTCAAGCTAATATAATTGCAAATCGCATTACAGATAAATGCCTGTTGGTTCTCACAGAAAATATTCCTCTATCCATCGCTTTGGGGGTAGCATCCAAAGAATATATAGAAGAAGATCTTGCTGAATTAATGAGGCAAGCAGAAGACAAAATGTACAGGCAGAAACTAACGGACAGTCGAAGCGCAAAGAGCGCAATTTTAAATGCGCTTAACAAAGCTATGCAAGTTAAAAGTTACGAAACAGAAGCGCACTCAGAAAACATGCAGGAGATTGCAAGGATAATGGGATTACGCCTTGGATTGTCAGCAGATGATTTATCCAGACTGAATTTGGTAATAAGGCTTCACGATATTGGGAAAATCAATATTCCGGTAGAAATTCTTACGAAAAATGGGCCCTTGACTGATGACGAGTGGGTGATTATTAAAAAGCATTGCGAGATAGGCTATAGAATTGCACAGGCAACAGAAGAGTTTGCTCACGTTGCCCAAGAGATTCTTTCCCATCATGAAAGGTGGGACGGCACTGGTTATCCCCGCAACTTGAAAAGTGAAGAGATCCCTTATCTTGCACGAATAGCAAGCATTGTAGATGCTTATGAGGTCATGCTGAATGGTAGACCATATAAAAAACCAATGACACTTCAAGAAATTATAGCCGAATTTAAATGCTGCGCAGGGTTACAATTTGATCCCGATCTTGTAGACTTATTTATTAAAGTGATATCTGAATTGGCATGACCCCTCAGAGAGACATTCCATTTCCAGTCCCCCTTATATAAACTATGAATATTTGATATAATGGCATTAGTTGTTATATTTAAAATAAGTCTGCATCAGCTGAAGGGAGAAAACAACTATGTCAAATACGATGAAAGCCCTTGTCAAAAAATTTAAGGCGCCGGGTTTGTGGCTGGAAGAGGTACCGTTGCCAGTTGTCGGTGTCAATGATGTTTTGATTAAAATACATAAAACTTCAATCTGCGGAACAGATGTGCATATCTATAATTGGGATGAATGGTCGCAAAAGACCATCCCGACGCCTATGGTTATAGGCCATGAATTTGTTGGTGAAATCGTAAAAATGGGCCAATACGTCAGCGATTTTAAAATCGGAGACATCGTATCCGGAGAAGGGCACCTAGTCTGCGGCCGCTGCAGAAATTGTTTGGCCGGCAGGAGACATCTTTGTATGAACACCACTGGCGTAGGTGTTAATCGGGCGGGGGCATTCGCTGAATATCTGTCGATTCCGGTTACAAATGTATGGTTATGCAATAAAACGATCTCGGAAGATGTGCTCAGTTGCTTTGACCCCTTGGGAAACGCCGTACATACGGCCCTATCATTTAATGTTCTTGGAGAGGATGTCCTGATCACCGGAGCAGGGCCTATAGGGGTTATGGCTGCTGCTGTAGCAAAGCATGCAGGTGCAAGATATGTGGTGGTAACTGATATCAATCCCTATCGCCTGGATCTGGCAAAGAAGCTGGGTGCAACAACTGTAGTGGACGTGAGTAAAGAAAAACTCACAGATGTGATGAAAAGACTGAATATGAAGGAAGGCTTTGATGTGGGCCTGGAAATGTCCGGAACGGCAGAAGCCTTAAAAGACATGGTGGAGAATATGTGCCACGGTGGTAAAATTGCCATGCTTGGGATTCAAAAGCCCAATGTGACCATAGACTGGAACAAGTTGATTTTTAACGGATTAATCATAAAAGGTATATATGGCAGGGAAATGTATGAAACCTGGTATATCATGACCGCTATGCTGGAAAGCGGACTGGACATTTCTGATGTTATAACCCACAGATTTCATTATACTGAATTTGAAAAGGGATTCGAAGTCATGAGATCCGGAAATTCGGGAAAGGTTGTTTTAAGCTGGATTTAATCTTAAAGGAGGCAGATTTTAATGTTTGAAGATATTAAAGCGGTTTATCAGAAGAAACTGGACGATATAAAAGAAGATGGTCTATGGAAAGATGAGAGAGTGATCACAACCCAGCAAAAGGCGATCATAGATACAACTCTTTTTACCGATGTCATTAATATGTGTTCAAATAACTACCTGGGACTTGCTAATCATCCTGAAGTCATAGAAGCGGCCAAAAAAAGCTATGATAAATGGGGTTATGGCCTATCGTCGGTGCGTTTTATCTGCGGCACCCAGGCTGTGCATAAAGAACTTGAGCAGAGAATCAGTGAATTCTTAATGACAGAAGATACAATCCTTTATTCGTCCTGCTTTGATGCCAACGGGGGCTTATTTGAAACCATACTGACTGAAGAGGATGCGGTCATAAGCGACGAACTGAACCACGCCAGTATTATAGATGGCGTCAGGCTTTGCAAAGCAAATAAATATAGATATAAAAACAACGATATGGATGACTTGAGATCAAAACTTAAAGAAGCCGATACGAATAAACCAGGGATAAAATTAAT
>JBBRXH010000142.1:0-4797 GCA_038248565.1 Peptostreptococcales bacterium
ATTGGCCCACCCATGGCATGGCAGTTTTAACAAAGCCATCATGGACGAAGTCGTTCGCGCTTACGAAGGAAAAGGCAAGGACTATCAGGTCATCGATCTTAATAAGGATCATTTTGACCCGGTTCTCAGAGAAGAGGAGCTTAAGGTCTATACCGAAGGCGGGTATAAGGACGAAAATGTTAAAAAATATCAGGCTATGATAACAGAATCGGACGAGCTGGTTTTCATCTTTCCAATGTGGTGGTATGGACCACCAGCAATGCTACAAGGATTTATGGATAAAGTGATGCTGAATCATTTCGCTTATTCCGAAGGCAAGTATAGCATTAACGGTTTACTGGGTCATATTAAAAGAACCTTTGTATTTACAACATCTCAATCACCAAACTGGTATCTCAGGATTATCAAGGGAAATCCTCTCGAGAGCTCCTTTATAAAAGGTACGCTGAAAACTATCGGACTTAAAAATATTAAATGGATGAATAATGGTGAGACCAATTCCGGTACCGATGAGAGCAGGAAGGAGTTTCTTGGGAAGCTATTTAAAACGATATGCTATTCAAGGGAGAAAACTATAGTAAACGATGCAAGATAAACTAATATAATAGAACAAAAATATAAAATAATCATTTAGTTCTATTATAAAAGAATGGATAGGAGGCTGAGGCAATGAAAACAGAGAGCTCTATATGAATCAGCTGCCGGAGGATGACGATGTCAAGACTCAATATATAAAAGGTATATATAATTCTGTGGTTCTTAAAGATGTCATACAAAAAAATAATTTAAGAGACCCAGAATTGCTGGAGAGAATCCTTATTTATATTATGGACAATATCGGACAGATATTCAGTGCAAAGAAGGTTACGGATTATCTAAAAAGTCAGGGGCGCAAAGTAGGTGTTGAGTCGGTTTATAGCTATATTAATGCTCTTGAAAATGCGATGATCTTATTTACAGCGAGAAGATATGACATTAAAGGCAAAAAAGTTCTTGAGAGAATGGAAAAATATTTTTTGGCATCAGAAGAGGTCATTGAGCGGGAATGCTATCCACTTCGTCAAATTCGTGACAACTACAAAAAAACCGTTATTTCGTTGGATAAGATTTCTATAGGCATAGCTATTTACTGTGAAAAAGTTGATCTGCTATAAAAATTAGTGGCATTGTGGTATAATAATAACAAAAAAAGAAAGGGGACTTTATCATGGATTTTTTAAAGAAGTTTAGTGAAACGGTCATGGATACAGCAGCAACTATTGGAGCAAAATCAAACGACCTATTGGAAACAGGAAGACTCAAGCTGCAGCGCAGCCAACTTGAAAGTGCCCTGAGAGAGAAAAAAACAGAAATCGGCAATTTGGTTTATTTTGCTCATCAGCAGAACACACCAGCAGATGAGATAGCCCTTGGAGAAATTTTCGCCGCTATTCAGGATCTGGAAAACCAGATTGCAGCCGTCGATGAAAAATTGCAAAAGGAAGAAGCACAACAGACGCCAGCCGGCAGCGCAAAGATGTTTTGCTCAAAATGCGGACAGGAATTGGCTCCCGGAGCTAAATTCTGCAACAGTTGCGGTCAGGCTCAATAAGAATCTTAAAATTTAGACTTGCACAAAATACTAAAACGCAGAAAGAAGACAAAGTATAACGCAGAAAGAAGACAAAGATGGAAAAAAGCTTTAAAGATATCGGCATTTCACCCCCCATTCTAAGAGCCATAGAAGAGATGGGCTTTGTGGCGCCAACTGAGGTTCAGCGCTTGGCTATTCCTCATATTCTCAAAAAAGAAGATTTAACGGTCATGTCCAAGACAGGCAGCGGCAAGACTGCTGTTTTTGGAGTTTCTATGCTGCAGCTGATCGACCCATCAGCAGAAGATGGGCCTCAGGCCTTGATTCTGACGCCTACAAGGGAGCTGGCGGTTCAAGTGGACAGCGATATTAGGCAAATGTCGAAATACCTGCCATTAAAGACCACGGCGGTTTACGGTCAGCATAACATCGCCTCTGAAATTCAGGCAATTAATCAGGGTGTCTCTATTATAAGCGGGACTCCCGGCAGAGTGTATGACCACATCCGCCACGGCAAGCTCAAGACTAAAAACATAAGGTTTTTGGTGATTGATGAAGCGGATAGGATGATGGATATGGGCTTCCTCTATCAGGTGGTGAGAATCATTAAAACATTGCCAAAAGATAGAGTTACCTTGCTCTTTTCAGCAACGCTGCCTCCCGAGGTCCGTAGGATTTGCAGAGAGTTTATGAGACAGCCCATCACCATCGAGATCGAGTCCCAAACTATGACGGTAGATACGACTGAGCAGGTCTACTACCGGGTGGAGAAGGGGCAGAAAAATCTTCAGCTCCACCGCATCCTCATCGCTGAGCAACCGGAGAGCTGTATTATTTTTTGCAACATGAAAGTTGCTGTAGATCGGGTCCAAATGTTCTTAGCACGAAAGGGGCATTCCTGTCAGGCGCTTCATGGTGATATACCCCAAAGCAAACGTCTGAAGACCGTTGAACAGTTTAAAAAAGGAGAATTCCATTTGCTGATTGCTACAGATGTTGCAGCCCGTGGTATTCACATTGATGACCTGTCACTTGTAATCAATTATGATGTGCCTATTGAAAAGGACAGCTATGTGCATAGGATAGGACGTACCGGAAGAATCGGGCATTTAGGACGTGCCATAACCCTTGTCACAGGAGATGACATCATGGGCCTTTATGAAATAGAAGAGCATATCGGCGCTATGATTAAAGAAGGAGAGCTTCCATCTGACACTTTGGTGAATGAAAGCATTGTGGCTGCTGAGAAGTGGATGCAATCAAAAGCAGCTAAAGTAAGGGTACCTGTGCATCATGAACAGGCAACTGCAAGGCCTCTCACAAAGCCTGCCACGAAGCCTGCCGCTGAAGCTATAAAGCCTATAACAAAGCTACCGCTGCTGCAGCGTATAAAGCAGAGTTTATTTAAGTAGAAAGGAAAATAGATACTATGAGAGCACCTAAAAAACTTGGAATGTTATTACTCGGGATATGGCTGATTCTGACCGGTCTGATCCAGTTTGTGGCTATCCCCATTCCAGCCATCGCAACGATCATGTCAGCCCTTGCCATTGCTGCCGGTGTCGTAATAGTGCTGGGGAAATAACAGGCTATTCCTCTAGTGTTGTTTCAGAATTTTCAAGAACGATACCGAGGAATTTCGTCATGAGGGGAGCATAGGTAACAATAAATGCTACGCCTGCAATGGCGGATACCTTTTTCTTGTGTTTTTTCGGCACCCCTAGTCCAACTAATACACCGATGGAAATAAGACAGAATTTTATGAGAGCAAAATCAGCCAAATTCATTTGGCTTTTATACTTTTGTGCATATCCGATTAATTCTTTCACGGTCAAGACCTCCAATCATTTTCCCAAATAAAATAAGAACATACAGTATTTTAATTAAAATCAACTTTTATAGTACTATTTAACTATATACCCATTTAAAACATATAGCTATGGGTATAATTTCTTTGGAGAAATTGGAGATTATTAAATGGCAAATGAAATAAATAGAACAAATCGTCTTGGAGAGGACCCGGTGGGGCAGCTTCTTCTGAGTTTTTCCCTTCCGGCGATTATCGCCATGATTGCCAATGCCCTTTATAATGTGGTTGACAGCATCTTTGTTGGAAGAGGCGTGGGTTCCCTTGCGCTGACGGCTGTAACCATATCATTTCCTATCATGATCATGCTTCTGGCTTTTGGTATGCTGATCGGTATTGGTGCAACAGCCCTGATATCTATAAAACTGGGCCAGCAGAAGCATGACGAGGCGGAAAAAATTCTGGGCAATGCCTTTGCGGCTATTATCCTCATGGGTCTTGTGATTTCGGGGAGTATGCTATACTTTCTGGACCCCATTTTGATATTTCTAGGGGCAACGCCGGATGTCTTTGATTACGCCAAGCAATTTACCACGGTAATCCTCATAGGTTCGGTTTTTCAGTTCATTTCCTTTGGGATCAACAACATTATCAGAGCAGAAGGCAATCCTATGATTTCTATGGCTACCATGCTTTTCTCGGCGGGGATGAACACCATACTGAATCCGATTTTTATCTTCGTATTCCACTGGGGAATAACAGGTTCAGCCCTGGCAACGGTAACGACGCAGATTCTGGTCTCAGGCTACATCGTTTACCATTTTACCCGCGGGAATAGCAATCTTAAGCTTCGCAGGAAATATTTCAGAATTGAGCGGCCTATAATGCTCAAAATATTTGCCATTGGGCTGTCGCCATTTTTATTACAGATGGCAGCCAGCGTAACGACTTTTTTATTCAACAATTATCTTTTGGTCTACGGCGGAGAAATGGCCGTTGCAGCTATGGGCGTCATGAGCCGAACGGCGATGATGATTCTGATGCCTATTTTTGGTATCAACCAGGGCGCACAGCCTATTATCGGCTATAATTATGGGGCTAAGAAATATGACAGAGTAAAGAGAACGCTTTTTCTGGCATCCATTGCCGCGACTGCCATCTGCGTGATTGGCTTTTCGATTATTCAGATTTTCAGTCTGCAGATCATCCAGCTTTTTAACAATGATCAGGAGCTGATTGCCATAGGCGTTCGTGGCATAAGAATCTATCTATTAATGCTGCCCATCATAGGGATCCAAATAGTTATAACCAACTATTTTCAATCCATAGGAAAAGCGGGAAAAGCCATCCTTCTGAGTATTTCACGACAGGTGCTTTTCCTGATACCTTTGATTATTCTGCTGCCCTTGTTCTTCAA
>JBBRXH010000143.1:0-4771 GCA_038248565.1 Peptostreptococcales bacterium
TCCTGCATCCTCTGTTTAAAAACAGTTTCAAGTGCACTTTCCATTGTTCTTGAATCTATTTTTAATTATCAAGGTTCGTTTTTCTCTTTTTGTTTTTTCATAGATTAGTTAACACTATCTTGAAGATAGTTAATCTGTTCAAAGCAATTTTTATTTCACTTGACGGGGTTCTCTCGGTCTTTTTTATAAAACCATGAAGTAAGACTATTTTCGTTTCTGTGGGGATAAAGTAAAATATTCTTGAAATATTGCTATTGAACTTTATTCTAAGTTCCCATATTCCGTTCGAAACATACTTTGCATAGGGTTCCCGTAGTTGTGAACCTTTCTCAGATAGTAGGTCAAGCTCCCAAAATGCCTTTGCCCTATGTTTTGTTGATAAACTTTCCAGAAAATTATAAATCGGCCTTTTCCCATCAGAGTATTCAAAGAATTCTATATCGTACATTTTATTCTCTCCAGAGTTTCAAATATCTCTGATATAACGAATATATGCTATATATAACATATTGTCAAGGCTTCATTTACATCTCAATCCTGCACCAAACTAACCCAGCATTTCAATACCTTTTTCCCGACGATTTTCGTCCTTCTATTTAATTCTCCAGTATCATAACCCGCTTCTCCGCCTTCACCCAGTCCACCTTGCATCCCAGCGCCTAGGCCGCTGCCCGCAAGGGCACCACGGTCCTGAACTGACTGCCCAAAACGACGAAAAAGGACGTATCTTTTGTCATTGACATTTTAAAATAAAAGGCTAATATGATATTAGGATGCGAAAGCGTCTCAAAATCAGGTGAACCCTACCGATAAGTGGGGACTGTAAAATCAGGTTTCTCTCAACCAAAAAATGGGGGGCTGTAAAATCAGGTGAACCCTACCGATAAGTGGGGGCTGTAAAATCAGTAGAGAGGGTAAGGATTAATTCTTTACCTTCTCTTTATAAAGAGGATTTAAAATGAGCAAACTTAAATTATATAACGTGACGGATGCTTATATAGACTACTTAATGAAGTTTGAGAAAAGAGTTTTTTCAAACAAAGAAAATGAAAGAACCCATGGAAGAAAGTATCTCGGAACAGTGCTCGAAATTAACGAATTAAAATACTTTGTACCACTATCCTCTCCAAAGGATTCAGACTATCATGACAAAGCTAGGACTCAAATTCGTAACAGCACTATCCCCATTATGAGGATAGTAGCTCAAGACAATTTTGGCAATTCTGAACTAAAAGGTACGCTTAAATTCAGCAATATGATGCCTGTACCTGAAGAGGCATTGCTTGATTATGAAATAAATGAAGAAAGCGATCTAGACTATCGAATACTTGTAACTAAGGAACTTGACTTCATAAATTTTAATTCTTTTAAAATTAAGAAAAGTGCAAAAGTAATATATAGACAGAAGATAAATAATCGAGTCGAAATCGGTTATATAAATAACACGGTAGACTTTCTTTTACTTGAAAAGAAATGCAAAGAATATAAATGTTTGCAGAGCTTGGGATCCGTTGACTAACCGCGGATTCTTGGCCTTACCCCTCCAGTATCATAACCCGCTTCTCCGCCTTCACCCAGTCCACCTTGCAGCCCAGTGCCACTGCCACAGAGCGAAGGGGCACCAAGGGTTTACCTTGATTGTCAAAGATCGCGTGAACCGGCCCGGATCCGCCAGGCCAGACACCTTCTCCGCTCATTAAGTCCAGCTCGATAGAATGAGAACCCTTCCTTATGATGACCTTCCTGCTGCTATTACCCTTCTCTTCCGCTGAAACCCAGAGCACCTCCGCCCCTAGCCCCATAGAGAATACGGAGAGGGGGACATAGGCGGTTTTTCTGCTGCCGATGACAGGCGCCGTTTCCAGAATTTGAGTGGAGCCGTCTACCCGCATAGCCGTGCTGCCGATGACCAGAGAAATGTATCTTCTATTTAAATCAGGTAAAATTGGGATGCCGTTGCCGTAGAAGCTGTCATAACCCGGATCGCCGAGATCAAGGGAAATCATCTGAAGGTACTGATAGACCTCTACCTGAGACATCTCGCCGTACCGCGATATAATGAGGCCGATCATGGCCAGAAGAAAGGGACTTGAGAAGCTGGTGCCGGACCAGTAGCCATGGAACATGACAAAGTCGATGTCCCCAATAGACTGATTGCCATAGACCGCCTGGCCATCTACGAGGTTCACGGAGCTGACCATGATGGCAGAGCCATAGAACCTGCTGGACATGGCGCCCCTTTTGACGTTGCCTGCGGCACCGCAAAAGATAAGATGATAGTTTATCATCTTCTGGGCCGTGAATTCCGACTCAGGAAGCATGACCTCGCCCCGGCCGCCGGTGGTCGAATTATTGATCATCTTGACCTGATACTTCAGGATAAACTCATCAAAAGGCAGACGCTCCTCAGTCTCGATGCAGTTGATAAAGCAGGCCGTGATATAACGCTCATCCTTTATAAACTCGATCCAGCCGGTATAGACAGTCGCCTCGGGTAGGATGGTCTGTATGATATCCGCTATTTTGCCCACATGACTCTCTTCTATGTCATCGCAAAAGACTGTGAGGCCCCGCCCCGTGTACCGATTCCAGGCAGGAATATTGACAAAGGCTCTTTGCGCTATACAATCCGGATCCGTTTGAAATAGGCCCATTGCTCCACCTCGCTATAAACTCAAGCTGCTTTCCAATATAAGGATTATAGCAGATTTTTAACGGATTTGTAATACCCTTGTAATGGACAACGGTGGGCCTTCTGATATAATGAAGTCAAGTTAAAAATGAAACTGCAGCCAAAACCTGAAAATGTTCAAATTCAAAGCTTTCAAATAATATTACATCTATATTACAATTCAAACTATTTATTGACTGGGTAGGATGGATGGTAGTATAATTCAATGTGATAGAATACGTAAGGTATAAAAGCCTGCGATTCTATATATAAACGTCAAATTATCTTCGGAAGGGGAAGGTGATTTGAAGATCAAATTCAACTATTTTCCCCTTCGAAGAAATTACCTTAAAGGAGGAATTTTACATGAGAAAAGTACTATCACTTGTACTTGTTCTTGCCCTAGTACTAGGCAGTTTCTCAATGGCTTTCGCAGCAACACCTAAAGATGTTGTTGGAACTCCAAATGAGCAAGCAGTCACGATCCTTATGGGACTAGGTGTTGTTAACGGTTATGCAGACGGAACATTTAAGCCTGCTGGCATCGTTACAAGAGCAGAAATGGCTAAATTAATCGTTGCAGCATTGGGCTTAACTGACTATGCTACAGGTACAACCACCATGTTCTCAGACATGGCTGGCGCAACTTGGGCACAGGGTTTTGTATCCTATGCAACAGGCCTTGGCATCATCAAGGGTTATCCTGATGGAACATTCAAACCTAGCCAGACTGTTTCTTATCCAGAAGCAGCTGCTATGATCGTTAGAGCTCTTGGCTATACCGATGCAAGCTTACTGCCTGCAATGTGGCCAGCAAATTACGTTGTTAAAGCTAAGGCCCTCGGAATCCTTGACGGAATCAAATCAACCGTTGGCGGAGCAAACAGAGGCGACATCGCTGAAATGCTTTACAACGCTTTGACGGTTAAAATTGGAAGTACTGATGTAGACAACAAATGGTCAGCAAACCAGTCTGTTGCTTCGGATCCTGCTGACAATATGCTCGTTAGACTTGGCGCAAAAGTCAATGATGCCAATGATGGAGATGCTGGTGTCATCTATGGCGATGAAGATACAATGATCAACCTAGTATCTTTTATTGGACAGTATGCTGATACTTATACAATCGATGGCGACATCGTTGCTGTAGATGTACTTTCAGAAACTATCACTGGCGACTTTGATGTTAACGGAGTTGCTACCACCGGCGCTGGAATCTTTAACACTTCCACTGCTGATGATACTGACTACACAGCGACCGCTGCAGTTGCAGGCAATCACATCCCGTTCTTCTGGAACGGTGTTGAAGAGCCAACAAACAGTCATCATGCTTATTACAGTCTTGATACAATCTCAAGCGCAACTCATCATGCCAATGTTGCTGTAGATCTCACAAATAAGAGAATCGATGCAACATACGCTGCAAACTTCTGGGTTGTTTCAGATTCAGGATTATTTACAGCAGATGACGCAGCAACCATTGCTGATGATCAGATGTTACTTGGAAACGACTTCCTTCTTGATAGCAGTGATGCTATTGACGCAAACTCATTTATGCTACTTGGAGCTGCTAGCTTAAAGGACATCAAAGTAGACAATGTTGTTTATGTTTATGACGGATGGCACGATGCCGGAATCAAGAAAATTGCAGTTGGAACAGAAGTTGTAAAAGGCAAAGTAACAAAAGTTTCCAGCGATGGCGCAGACTATACAATCGGTGGAAAAGTATACAGCATAGCAGTTGATGCCGATGGCGATGACACAACAACTATTGCTATTGGTGAAACCGGTACAGCTAGACTTGACTATTATGGTGATGTCTATGACTGGTCAACTGATGATGCTACAGCTGACAACTATGCTGTTGTAATAACAACCGCTGAAGCTGTATCCTTATTAGACAGCGATAGAATTAAGCTTGAAACTAAAGATGGTACTGAGCAAGTATTTACAGTTGATTCTGATGCTTATGTAACAGGACAAAGCCTTGCTAATTTAGTTACAGGTGATTTAGTAGTATTCTCAACAGATAAAAATGGCGTGATTGATGACATCATTGAAAAAACATGGGTTGATCCTTCAACTGATGGTAAGTTGTCA
>JBBRXH010000144.1:0-4766 GCA_038248565.1 Peptostreptococcales bacterium
CATATCAAGGAAGATTTCTACAATATTGGGGTCAAACTGCCCACCGGCACATCTTCTTATTTCAGCGATGGCTTCATCTTCCCCTAAGCTTGTGCGAAAAGTTCTTTCGGACTTCATGGCATCATAGGCATCGGCAACTGCTATAATTCTGGCCTGAGCCGTGATTCCCTCCTCCGCTAAACCTTTAGGATAGCCTTGCCCATCCCATCTTTCATGATGTTCAAGGACAAATCGTGCTATTTCGGCATATTCATTGGAAGCGGTTAGGATGCGATAGCCTATTTCAGGGTGTCTCCTGATTTCCTCCCACTCTCCCTTGGTCAATTCTTCTAGTTTATTGAGTATCTCATTATATATGGTTATCTTGCCTATATCATGCATCAATCCGGCTTTCCTTATTTTCTCAACCTCATCGGCGCTAAATTTCATCCTGATCGCAATTGCTGCGCTGGTTTCTGCTACGCCTTTGGCATGAAGCTTTTCTCTCGAATTGTGTTCAAATAAGGCAGCTGTGATACTATCGATTGCTCTTCTCCGCATGGAAGCTGATTCTGTGAGCTTTTGACGATACATGTCGTTTTCTGCTTTTGTAAATATTTCATTCATATCTTCAGAAGCTTTTTCTTTAATCGAAAATCCGAGGGATAATGATAAAATAATGTGTTCGCATTTATCTTTTTCGACGGCTTTTGTAATCCGGTCTATAAGTTTTTTTGCATTCTCAGCATCTGTTCTAGGTAAAACCACAATAAATTCATCACCGCCGACTCTGGCGACAATTTCGTCAGAGCGGCATTCAGCTTTAAGGATATTCGCAATTTTCGTAAGAAGCTGATCACCGGTTTTGTGGCCAAAGGCGTCGTTAACCAGTTTTAGGCCATTGACATCAGCCATAATCAAGGCTATCGGGAGGTTTCTTTCCGTATCCAGCCTCCTGAGTTCTTCTTCATAAAACCGGCGGTTGTAGAGGCCCGTCAGATGATCATGATAGCTTAAATAGAGAATTTTCTGCTCAATTTGCTTTCTTTCCTCCAAGCTGCGGCTGATATTGACAACTTCGATCTCGCCTTGTTTATTATATGAATACTTGGAGGATATTTCCACCCAGATGATATCGCCGCTCTTGCAAGGTTGCCGCACTTCGGAAATATACACATTTGATTCCTTTGGGTTATCTTTCAGATTTTTAATTCTACTTTCAATGCCGCTTTTAAGATACTCAAGAGACTCCGGTGTGACAGAATCTTCTATGCTTTCCTGCAATGCTTCCTGAGGTGTTAATCCCCTTAAATGAATAATCGAGGGGCTTATATAGGTGTATCTGTTTTGGCTTAGGTTGAAAACCGAAATGACGTCGGAGGAGTTTTCAGTTAATAGCCTGTATTTTTCCTCCTGATCGGATATCTCTTTGATTTTCTCACTAAGCCTCTGTTTGAGCGTATTAAAACTATCGATTAGTACAATCTGTTCAAAAGCACCTTCAAGATCAGCTTTTAGCTCTGTATCTCCCTCGGAAATTTTTCTGATGGTATCGGTCAGCTTCCGGATTGGCCGAGTTATGGTTTCTGCAATTACAAGGCTCAATACAAGACTTATGGTTAAAATCAATAACCCAAAAGTCAGGCACTGAGCTACTATGGCATCAAGTTGCATATTGACTTCATCCATTCGCATACTGGCACCGATGAGATATGGCCTGCCTTTGCTATCCAAAAAAGGTACTAAGGCAACGCGAATTTGCCCCCATTTATCATCGTTGATCTGATAGGTAGGCGTCATTTTTTTAAAAGTCGGTAAATAGAGTTCCGGGTTGGAATGCAGCTCGAAAAAGCCGGCTTGTTTATAATTTTTTGCTATTTTATCGGGAGAAGTCGATGAGGTGAATACGATTTTACCATCGATGAGCATCAGACTCCAGAGGTATTCCATATCAAGGGATGTGCATAATTGATTATACTGATCGACGATTGCCAGATAGTTGGCAGCGCTGACTGAATCAGGGCCTGTGATCCGATCGTGGTAACCGGTCGTCAGCAAGGCCTGGGTCATTGTGGCAGCAGTCAGCAGCTTACTGTCTATTCCCTTAATCAATTCATTTTTCTCAGATAGATAAAAAAGCGATGAGAAAACGACAATTACCATTAATGTTATAAGCGTCTTCGACAGAATCAATTGACTTCTTATACTGAAAGGCTTTTTTAAAGGCTTCATAAAACACCTCCCCCGCTTTGCTTTTAAGCAATCAGAGAGCATTACGTTATTATGACTGATCCTTAGTATGATTCTTATAGTACACTTTATTTTATTAACTTTCAAGCTGTTGGATTTTTACGCTGCTGTCTATATTTTGATCCTGTCTAGCTCCTTTAAATGATATAGCTCCACAATATCCATCAGCTTTATGGGATATTTGGAATCTGTGGCGTATCCGCATCTTTTAAGGGCCCAAGCGCCTAAACTGCTGTCAAACATGACATCCCTGTAAGGCTCATATCTGCTGACAGTCAGCAATAGTTTGTTGTGGTCGGTCCAGCTTTCACCTATTGAGTGATAGGCCCTAAAGTCGGCATCAGTTCGAAAAGCGACGCCATTATACTCTTCCCAGGTATTAGATGTCACTGAGCCGGCTGATCCTGTACCTTTTATGCCAAAAAGATTATAGGATAACTGCCCATTATATTTGTCCACAGGGACATGCTGTCCCCAACCTGACTCGAGGATAGCCTGGGCAGTCTGTAGTGCTGCGGACATTCCGGTCTTTTTTAATGTATCCGCCGCTAATTGGGACGACAGCCCAATAAATTGATTCTCAGCTATGATCGGCTGGGAGGAATAGGTTTTACCAGCGTAAATCTTGATTGAGACCTCTTCTGAGGCTATTTTTTTCCCTGTATCATAGGTAGCCTCTGCTTTTATCTTCCAGGATCCGGCATCTTTGGAGTCCGGAGTAAATGTAAATTCACTTGAGCCTTTCTGACCTGAAGCGATAATGCTTCTAGCCCCTGTCTTCGTATTAATCATGGTATACTCTACGCTGCTGACAGCCAGATTACTGGAGACTTTCAATTTCACGGATTCTGTGATAATCTGCCCGGGCCCTACACCCTGGAGGAGAAGCTTTGGCGTTCCTACTACTTTGACAGAAATTCCATTACTCGTATAAGTTATTCCACTGGCGTCCTTCGATCTGGCAAATAGCATCTTCTCCCCGGCTGCATCAGGTTTAGCGAACCAGGAATAGCTCCCATAAGGAGATTTCGCAAGGAGAAGTTCATTCCCCGAATTTTTGTCCTTTATCCAGAATTCCGTTTCAGTGGTTTCGAAATTTTTGGATGTTAGAAGGGTAACGGGCTTGTCTATAGTCTGATTTTCACTTATACCGGAAAATGCCAGTTTGGCCACCACATTGCACTGGCCAGAGACTGCCTGACTCGGATAGGGCTGTTTCTTTGAATCATAAGCTGTAACGCTGAATTTCAGATTGCCGTTGAATCCAATGCTGGGTGCCCATTGGTAGGTGCTAAGGGGATCAAGTTCTGAGGTGGTGAAGGTTTTCCCATTGTCAGTATTGGTAATTTCATAACGGATATAGGCTGCAAAGAAATTGATATCAGCACCAAGGGATACCGGCTTTGTGATAATCTGATCAGACGCAACTCCGGTTAAACCCACCTTGGGAAGTATGCCAACTTTTATTGGTATGGCGTCACCGGCCAGGAAGAGACCCCCGCTGTCATAAAGAGCTGCTACAAGAATCTTCTCTCCGTTGTCCGCAATATTCGGTCTCCATTTGTAGGAATCTTCAAGCGTATTCCCCCTGGCAATAATGAACCCTTTCGCTGAATCCGGGTCAATCAAAAGGTATTTGATAACTGTTGCACCGGCTGGGACTACTCCCGGCAGAACGGAAGACAGATCCACGGTTCCGGTAATGGTCTGCCCGGACTTGATCGACGAAATGTTCATATCAAAAAAGGGCTGAATTGAGGAAGCCTTTGAAGATTCAATTATGACAGTTCTCCCTTGTTCATCCCAATCAACACCAACGCCTAAGGCATTGCTGATTAATCGAATCGGCACAAAGGTACGCTCTCCGATAATCTTTGGTGCAACATCACTGAGATTGTAACTATTCTCATTTGAAATCTGATATGCGATTAAGTTGCTGTCTATCCTTAGCAATACAGAACGATCACCTTTAGTGATCCGGACAGACCTGGCTTCATTATCCCAAATGACCTCCGCACCAAGATGCTCTGAGATAACCCGAATCGGCACCAAGGTCCTTCCATTCTCAATAAACGGTGCCGGTGATGCGGCAACAGTCGCTCCATCTATACTCAGTCGAATGTCGCCGTCGGCACAAGCCTTTGGGCTGAGCCATGGAGACAAAATAAAGACAATAAATAATGTGATAAGCAAAAGCTTCTTTATCATTGTTTCGTTTTTTAATATACCCATAGTCTTAAGACCTCTCTTCTTTCTATGGCTATTATAACACACCCACGTGTCCTATAACCCTAAATAAGATATTACTTCCTGATTCTCTTCTTGTGTTTGCGTTTTCTTTTGTAGTTTGCAATAATCACCTCATACCTTTTGTAGGCTTTATCCACCGCATCATCCCAGGAAATATAGACCTGGTCAGCGGCTTTCATTCCTATTATTTCCAACTTTTTTAAGTCCCCGCATGCCCTGTGGATTTCAGCTGCAATCGAATCCGCATTTTCTTCGGTCAAAATGCCGGTCTCATCATGGATAATACC
>JBBRXH010000145.1:0-4748 GCA_038248565.1 Peptostreptococcales bacterium
AACTTTAGCGCCCAGCCGGGTGAAGCTCAAAATGTCGATATCCATGAGGCCATCTACCTTTAAATACTCAAAGGCATTGCGCTCAGCCTGAAGGGTGAACTGATCCGGCACGATGAGCAATACTTTCCCATTCTCAGCTCCGGCAATGGTATTGAGCTGTTCCCGGATTCTATCAAACATAAATCCGTCTTTATCCACATTTGCTCTACCGTAATATAGTTTGAGCATCTTTTCCTCCAGGTTTTTTCTTGGTTCTATTATAGCATTTAAAACCGTCTTTTATACAGCATCATATTTTGGAAAAAATGTTAAAAAAGAGGTGCGAAAGAAAATTCTCCCGCACCCCTTGATTTCCAGGTCTCTTACACCAATTTTAATAATTAAACAATCTTATCAGGCGTTATATCCTTTATTCCTTCTGACTATCTAATAAATCATACTTATTTTCTAAAAGATCCACTGCACTTAAAACTGCATTAACACAGTAAAGTTCAAGGTTATCGTGGGCTTTCCCATATGCTTCCGGCGTTTTTATATCACATTTAATGATATCCTTGCAGTAAATAGAGCCATTGATTGCTTCATAATCTGCCATGAACTCTCTGACTTTATAATGAAACTCCCAAATCTCTTCCCCCGTTGGGGATGCTACCGGGCCATACTTAAGTCCAAGCAGCATAGCGGCGGCGCTAACCGCTCCACAAACTCCCTGAGTCCGGGCGAGGCCTCCACCCAATGGCAAAGCGATTTTAAGGGCTGTTTCACGGTCTGAGATACCGCTGAACAAATCATAATAAGCGGCAAAGATAGATTGACAGCAATTGCATCCATGATAATGATTATAAACAACTTCTTCTTTTCTGCTCTTCATACAAATACCTCTTCCTCTTTTTTATTTTAAACTCTTTTAATTTTATACTATGGACGATTCACATGCAACGCCAAAAGGAGCCTTTTAAACAGTTAGCACCTATCTTGAGGACTTAATAACGCCTACGGGGCACTGTTCTATACAGGCACCACAGTTGGTACACTTGAGCGGATCGATGAAAGCAAGGTTGTTTTCTACTTTGATTGCATCCGCTTGACAAACCTTCTCACATTTTTTACAGGCTATGCAGCCGGCTTTGCAAATCTTTCTCTTATAAGCTCCCGTATCCGGAGAACTGCAGCCTACAAAAATATGGCTTGAAGATGGAATGATATCGATCAATTCATTGGGGCAGCGCCGGGCACAAAGTCCACAACCCACACACTTGCATTTGTCGACAACGGCGACGCCATTGATGATGTCTAAAGCTCCGTAGTTACAGACATTTACACAGTCTCCATATCCAAGGCAAGCTTTAAAGCAAGAGCCCCTGCCGCGATAAAAGAGTTTGTTGGCGGCACAGGACTGAAGCCCTCTGAAGTCCATGACATATTCTGTTTTGTCAAGAGTTCCGGAGCATTTCACGATGGCATATTTGCCAACTACTGACTCAAACTCGATTCCGAGTATCGAAGATATTTTACGTGAAACATCGCTGCCGCCAGGCGTGCAAAGATTCGGGCGTATGGTCTTATCCTCCAGAAGCTGCCGCGCATATTCCTCGCAGCCTGCAAAACCGCAGGCACCGCAGTTGACGCCGGGCAGTACGCTATAGACCTGAGCGACCGCTTCATTGACCTGGACAGACATGAATTTAGATGCAAGAATCAGGACGACGGCTGAAAGAAGTCCAATCAATACGACGACCCCAACTGGGATCAGATACTCCTGTATCATATTCGCCCCCTCCTATCGAAACAAGCCATCGACAATACCGGCGAATCCCATGAAGGATACAGACACGATAGAAGCGGCAATCAGGACAGATGGCACGCCCTTGAAGGCATGCGGAATATTGCTGTGCTCCATAGTCTGGCGCACGCCTGAAAAAAGCACCATTGCCAGCATAAAACCAAGTCCTGCACCCAGGGCATTTACGATGGACTGCAAATACGTATAAGCGCTGTCGATGTTAAGCAGCGTGACACCCAGTACGGCGCAATTGGTGGTAATAAGGGGCAGATAAACGCCAAGTGATCTATATAATACCGGTACATATTTCTTCAGCGTAATTTCGACAAGCTGAACCAGCGCAGCGATGACCAGTATAAATACAATGGTCTGTAAGAACTCGATCCTATTTGGTATCAGTACATAACTGTATATGGGATAAGTCACTAGCGTAGCGATAACCATGACAAAAATGACAGCCAAGCTCATGCCAACAGCGGAATCCAATTTTTTGGAAACCCCTAGAAATGGGCAGATACCAAGGAATTTTGAAAGAACAAAATTATCGACCAGTATGACACTGACTAGAATGATCATCATTTCCTTCATGATTTAGGCCCTCCATTGCTGTTCTTATTGCACAAGCCGTTAGACGGGCAACCGGCACATCCCATTTCCTGTTTTTTTATGACCCTGCCCTTTGTCAGCTTGTTGATCAGCGCAATCAGGCAGCCGTAAACGAAGAAACCTCCGGGTGCCAACATAAAAATAGCCACGGGGTCAATCAATCCCACTGTTATAGGTATGCCCATCCAGGAACCTGACCCCATGAACTCACGGATAGACCCGATGATGAACAAAGCCATGGTAAACCCAAGGCCCATACCTATAGCATCTAAGGCGGAATCAATAACATTGTTCTTGCTGGCAAACATTTCAGCCCTGCCCAAAATGATGCAATTAACAACAATCAGCGGCAGAAATATTCCGAGGGCCAGATCAAGATCAGGCGCATAGGCTTTGACAAGAAAACTGACGATGGTTACGAATCCAGCGATCAGGACCACGAAGGCAGGAATGCGTACTTTGTCCGGAATGAAGTCCTTTAATAGAGCGATTGCAACATTGGAGCAAATCAGGACCATCATCGTCGAGATCCCCATGCCAAGGCCGTTTATGGCCATGGTGGTGACGGCCAGAGATGGACATGTCCCCAGAAGCAGAACAAATACAGGGTTTTCTTTTATTAAACCATTTTTTAAAATTGATAATTTGTTCATTTTAGAACACCTCCCGCTTCAGGAAATTGCTTGACGGCTTTATCAACGGCACGGTACATGGCCATGGAGGAGATGGTCGATCCTGTGATGGTATCTATGTTTACCAGTGTCGCTTTGCCGGTATATTGATCCAGATAGTCCGGTTTCATGACTTTCGTCCCAAGTCCCGGCGTCTCCTTGTGCTCTATGAGTTTAACAGCAGTAATCTTGCCCTCGCTGTCGAAACCGGTCATGACCTTGATCTTACCCCCAAATCCTTTGTCAGTGGATGTGATGACAAGACCGGCTTTGTTATTGGCGTAATAGATTTCTACGACTCCGTCGACCATGGCATCGAGTTTTAGCATGCTGAAGCTGTTCTCACCTTTCGGCAATACAGCGGTTCTGGCCGCGTCTGCCCGCTGTTTGTTTACTTCAGCTATGACCGGGGCCGTTCTGTTGTAGGTGACAGCTAACGCCAGGGTGACGACAAAACAGATAGCGATGAGTGCGATGGCCGGAAAGACATAGTCTTTAATATTTTTCATTTGTTGACACCCCCATAAAGTCTTCTTCTGGACAGATTGTCAATATGAGGCGTTACAATGTTCATAAAGAGAATGGCGAAGGAAACGCCTTCGGGATAGGAACCATACAGGCGGATCATCATCGTGAGAAAGCCGCAGCCAATCCCAAAGACTATTTTGCCGAAAAAGGTCAATGGCGATGTGGTATAATCCGTAGCCATAAAGAAAGCGCCGATCATGGCACCACCGGCTAATATCTGAAAGACGGGATCGACTCCGGCAATCATGGATATAACAGCCATTGTAGCTAAAAAGCTGACAGGAATGGTAGGGGTAATAACCTTCTTATATATGAGGTATAATCCTCCCAGCAGGATGGCGATGGCGCAGGTTTCACCGGCAGATCCGCCGCTGGTGCCAAGAAGCATTTCCAGATTGCTTGGCAGACTTGAAAATTCTTCTCTGGCGAAAAGGCTTAGAGGCGTAGCGGCAGTCACCGCATCCTTCGCAAGAAGGATTGGAGAGGCTGTGGGCCAGGTGGTCATAGCAGTTGAAAAAGAAACCAGAAGAACTACTCTTGCGGTCACCGCCGGATTGACGAAATTCTGTCCAATGCCCCCAAAAAGCTGTTTGACAATGATGATGGCCACAAAGCAACCGACAACAGCCATCCAGTATGGAAAAGCAGGTGGCAGATTAAAGGCCAGAATCACGCCGGTTACTATAGCGCTGAGATCGGAAAGGGTGCTCTTTCTCTTAGTAATCACATTGAAGCCATACTCGAATAAAACGCAGGATATCCCACATACCGCAGTCAGAATAACAACTCTCGGTCCGAAGATCACCGCAGAAGCAATAAGGGCAGGAACTAGTGCTATGAGCACATCCAGCATGATTCGCGATGTAGTGATATCAGAAGAAAAGTGCGGTGAAGAGGAGACGATCAAGCTGCCTTTCTCATATCGGTTCATATTATTTACCCCCTTCCAGTACGCGTTTTTTTGCCAGTCTGTTGGTTAGCGCCAGCTGTTTTTTAGCTGGGCAAACATAGGAACAGCAGCCGCATTCCATGCAGATTGTTACTTTTAACTTTTTCAGGGCATCGATGTCTTCTATCTCATAAGCCTTGGCTATATAGGTAGGCATGAGGTTGAGCGGGCAGCTTTCTACGCATCTGCCGCATTTGATACAGGCAGTTTC
>JBBRXH010000146.1:0-4726 GCA_038248565.1 Peptostreptococcales bacterium
AATTAAAGAAATATACTGCTGGCAAATTCCAGCATAATAAAGTAGAATAAGAGCGGTCCTAAAAGGAGAACCCATGGCAGCTGCATCAAGTAAAAATAAAAGAAGAATCATCCTTATTTTCACTTTTTTCTGTTTAGCCATCATTGGGCTCACTTTTCGTGTTGGCTGGATTCAGGTCGTCGCCAACGAAAAGTACGAAAAACTGGCCATAGAACAGCAAACCAGAGATATGCCTATACCGGCAAGGCGTGGGATTATCTACGACAGGAACGGGAAAGAGCTGGCTATAAGTGCTGTAACAAATACCATCTGGGTCAGGCCTAAAGATGTCCAAAACAGCAAAAAGATGACCGTGGAGGAGACAGCCAAAAATTTATCGGAGATTTTAGGCAGGGATATCGCTGAGATGCGTTCTGTCCTTTTGGAGCAGGAGAAGCCGCTGCTGAAGGTTGCGAAATATATCCCCAAAGAGAAGGCGGATTTGCTGAGAAAGGCAAAGCTGCCTGGTATTTCAATAGTCGAAGATGTTAAGAGATATTATCCGCTCGGTAGTTTTGCGGCTCATATCCTGGGGAGCACGACGGATGACAACCGTGGATTATCCGGAATCGAGCTGCGTTATGACCGTTACCTTAGAGGCGTTCCGGGCAGATCCATTAAAAACACCGATGTATCCGGAAAAAACCTCTCCTACGGCACCGAAAAATACTTTCAGGCAGAGAATGGTTACAATGTCGTGCTGACAATTGACGAGGTCATTCAGCATTATGTGGAAAAGGCTGTTGAAGAAACACAGATTAAGACCCAGGCTAAAAAAGTCATGTGTATCGTTATGAACCCTAAAACCGGCGAAATACTCGCCATGTCGAATTATCCGGACTTTAACCCTAATGACCCAAGGGTACCTTTGGACCCCTTAGCTGCAGAGCAGCTGAAGGCCATGAATGATCAGCAAAAGCAGGATTACTGGAATGCCATGTGGAGGAATCCGCTGATCAGTGATACTTACGAACCGGGATCTACCCTTAAGCTGATTACGACGTCCATGTCTCTGGAAGAAGGCGTTACTAATCCCAGCGAGCCGTTTTACGATAATGGCTATATTATGGTTGGCAAGCAAAGGATCAGGTGCGATCTTTATCCGAATTCCCATGGAGATGAGACGCTGACTGAGGCAGTTGCCAACTCCTGCAATCCAATATTTGTAAGGCTTGCATTCAGGATGGGCATAGAAAGATTTTACCACTATCTGGATGCCTTCGGGCTCACCGAAAAAACAGGAATCGACTATCCCGGTGAGGGAGAAGCGCAGGTGCAAAACATAAAGACCGCAGGCGATGTGGGCCTTGCCACAATGGCTTTTGGCCAGGGGATTTCCATAACACCCATACAGATTATAACGGCCATATCTGTTTTTGGGAATGGCGGCAAACTCATGGAACCCAGGCTTGTTAAAGAACTGCAGGATGAGAACGGAAAAACAGTTCAGACATTTGAACCAAAAATCATCAGGCAGGTCATTTCAAAAGAAACAGCCGATGAAATGAAGACTATTATGGAGACTGTCGTCAATGAGGGCACAGGAACCAATGCCAAAATAGCCGGCTATAGAATTGGCGGCAAAACCGGTACAGCAGATAAAATCGAAAATGGTGTTTATGGGGATCAGGTATACGCCTCCTTTGTAGCACTGGCACCCATAGAGGACCCCGAGATTGCTATTCTGTTGATAGTTGATGAGCCTCAGGGTGTTCACTTTGGCAGTCAGACTGCGGCGCCGGCAGTAAAAAGCATTCTCGAGGAGACTTTGAGATATTTAAAGATCCAACCTTCCTATACTCCTGAGGAGCTTAAGAAAATGGAAGAGGCCGCAGCCATCGTTCCTGATATCATCGGGAAGAATTATGCGGATGCTGTAGCGACTCTTGCGGCAAGCGGACTAGGCTATTATCTATGGCCTGCAGACGAGACAGGAGATTTCATAGCGGTGGATCAGTATCCGAAAGCAGGTAATACAATGCAAAAGGGCGAAAGCGTTTGTATATACAAGAAATAGGAGAGCACAAATGAAACTAATCAAGCTGTTAGCAGATACAAATATAGACTGTCCCCCGGAGCTTGAAAATATTGATATCACAGGCATAGCCTACGACTCGCGTCAGGTGAAGAAGGGAAACGTTTTTATTTGTATTAAGGGATATGATACGGATGGCCACAAATATGCGGCAGATGCTGTTCTTAAGGGAGCAGCAATCCTTATTTCCGAACATAAACTGGATACTTCCTGTGCGCCGGTGCTCATATGCCCGGATACGAGGAAAGCTTTATCCAAAATATCGGCCAACTTCTTCGATGATCCGACAAAGGAGATAGTGATATACGGTATCACTGGAACCAATGGAAAGACTACTATTACCTATATGATAAAAAATATTTTGGATATATCCCATGCTGGTTGTGGGATTCTTGGCACGATTGCCTATAAATTTGGCGATAAGGTCTATGAATCCGTCAATACCACCCCAGAATCCTTTGAACTGCAAAGGCTATTTTTGGAAATGAAGACTGAAGGTATTAAAAATTGCGTTATGGAGGTTTCTTCACATTCTTTGGCACTTTCAAGAACGCGAGATATCCATTTCGATTACAGCGTTTTTACAAATCTGACGCCGGACCATATGGACTTTCATGCAGATTTAGAAGATTACTTTTCCAGTAAAAAAAAGCTCTTCTACCAGACAGAGAAAGCCAGCAGCATCAATATCGATGATGGTTATGGCAAGAAACTCTGGGAAGAATTGAAGAGCAGGCAAATTACAACCTACTCTTTTTCTCTCAAGGATGAGAAGGCGGACTTTTATGGCGAAACAGTGTCATCCAATGAAAAAGGCTCCGAAATTCAGCTTTTCAGAATGGGCATTTCCCTTGGTCACTTCAGAATCAGAACGCCGGGAACTTTTTCCATCTATAACGCTATGGCTACAGCATCGATTTGTCTGATTGCGGGTGTTGATTTTGAACTGGTCAAAAGAGGACTTGAAGACCTTAAAGGCGTGCCCGGAAGGTTTGAATTAGTCGAAAATACTAAGGATATGATTGTTATCGTAGATTACGCCCACACGCCGGATGCACTGGAGAAGGTTCTGAAGACGGCCCTCGGTTTCAAGCGGGCAAGACTGATTTGCGTTTTCGGCTGCGGCGGAGATAGAGACAGAAAGAAAAGACCGATGATGGGCAAGGCAGCCGGCGAACTCGCGGATTATTGTATCATTACCAGCGATAATCCCAGAACGGAAGACCAGGCTATGATCACATCGGATATTGAGGCGGGGATATACGAAACCGGCTGCGTATATGAAATCATCGAAAACAGATACGAAGCTATTAAAAAGGCTATTTCGCTTTGCAGAAAAGGGGATATACTGGTTATAGCGGGTAAGGGCCATGAGGATTATCAGATCATTGGAACCGTTAAAAGCCACTTTGACGACAGGGAAGTCGTCAGAGAAATCATTGAATCAAAGTAAGATTAGGTCGAGAGTATTCCTATCGATCTTATTAAGGAAGTGAAAATATGAAGACGGTACTGATTTCAGACATAGTAAAAGCTGTAGGCGGAAGCCTGCTCAGCGGAGATCTGGGGGAGAGCATTTCCGGTGTGAATACGGACTCAAGAAAAGTAAGCCCGGGAGATCTTTTCATCGCTCTAATCGGCGAAAATCATGACGGCCATGACTATATAGATATCGCTATAGACCGAGGTGCAAAGGCAGTACTGGTTTCCCATAAGATTGAAAAACTGGTTGCGCCAAAAAGTCAGCTAAGCGTGGCATCCATTTATGTACCCGATACACTTAAAGCACTGCAGGATTTTGCCGCCTATTACATAGCATTATTTAAGCTTAAAAAAATTGCCGTTACAGGCAGCACCGGTAAAACAACAACAAAAGACATGCTCCATGCCATATTCTCAGAAAAATATAAGACCATTAAAACGCAGGGGAACTTTAACAATCATATAGGCCTGCCTCTTACCATTTTCAATATAGAGGAGGATCATGAAGCAGGCATTTTCGAAATGGGCATGCGGGGAGAAGGGGAAATCGACCTGCTGGCAAATATACTGAGACCCGATGTCGGCGTTATAACCAATATCGGACTTTCTCATGTGGAAACTCTTGGAACGAAGGAAAACATCCTTCAGGCAAAGCTTGAAATCGCCAATTATTTTACAGATAATGGTCTTCTTGTTGTCAATGGAGATGATGATTACCTGAGAGTGCTGGCGCATAATGCGCTGGATTATAATGTCATCACTGTGGGATATACTTCAGGTTGCGAGGCCAGAATTATTGCCATAAAGGATTTCGGAGAAGATGGGATCCGTTTTGATCTTGAAGTTCAGGAAAATACTGAGAGCTTCTCGCTTAAGACACCAGGCGTGCATAATGCCTATAATGCAGCTCTTGCTATAGCTACCGGGCTTGTTTATGACATAGATATGAAAGCATCGGCTAAGGGTCTTTCTGCCATGGAACCGGTTGATAAGAGACTTTGCGTCCAGACCGCCCACGGTATAAAAATAATTGATGATACCTATAATGCCAGCCCTGATTCGATGATGGCAGCACTGGATGTGTTGGCCAATGTCAGTGGAGGCAGAAGAATAGCGATCCTGGCTGATATGCTGGAGCTTGGGAATTTCACAGAAAACTTTCATTTGGAA
>JBBRXH010000147.1:0-4637 GCA_038248565.1 Peptostreptococcales bacterium
ATAGCCTCTACGGCAATGGTGATGCTGTCATTGAAGCAGTCGCCTCCGACGAAGACGCCTTCCAGATTGGTCATGAATGTATCCGTATCGCCTACAACGCCATTTTTGCGCGTAAGCATAAGCCCGTCAAGTCCTTTGGGATCAACCGCTTGACCGATAGCGACGATCATGGTGTCGATATCGATGATTTCTTCTGCGCCTGGGATGGGTTTCGGGCTTCTTCTTCCACTGGCATCAGCTTCGCCAAGTTCCATTTTTTGAAGCCTGACCTGTGTTAAATTTCCATTTTTATCTTTTATTAATTCAATGGGATTCGTCAGGTTTTTAAAGATAACGCCTTCTTCTTCCGCTTCAACAATTTCCACCATATCCGCAGGCATCTCATCTTTTGTACGTCTATAAATATTATAAACTTTATCTGCGCCGAGTCTGATTGCTGTTCTGCAGGCATCCATGGCTGTATTCCCGCCGCCGACGATGGCAACGCTTTTACCGAGAACGATTGGTTCATTGCGAACTACCTTGCGCAGAAAATCAATTCCGCCGATGACGCCTGTGGCATCTTCGCCAGGGCAGCCAATGCTGGTTGAAAGCCATGCGCCTATGCCAACAAGAACTGCATCGTAGTCTTTTCTAAGCTTATCGAACTGGATATCAACACCGATTTTCGTATTCGTCTTCATGTCGACGCCCATTTTTTCAATCATGAAAATTTCTTCATCCAAAAGTTCTTTTGGCAGTCTATATTCAGGTATTCCGTATCTCAGCATACCGCCAAGTTTTGGCATTGCTTCGAACAGTGTGACGCCATGACCTTCTTTTCTCAGGAAGAAAGCAGCCGCAAGTCCGAGAGGGCCTCCTCCAATGATTGCCACGTTTTTACCGGTTTCAGGCGCCATGGTCGGCATGAATGGATCATCTCCAGCCAAATCCTGGTCAGAAGCAAATCTCTTCAACCATTGAATGGAAATCGGCTCATCAACGAGTTTTCTTCGGCATGCATCTTCACAGGGATGCGGGCAAACTCTACCCAAGGCACCCGGTAGTGGTATTCTGTCTTTAATCAATTCAATAGCTTCTTCAAATTTTCCATTGGCGATCAGTCCGATATACCCCTGGCATCCCTGGCCCGAGGGGCAAGCAAGGGTGCATGGCGCAACGCAGTCTCCTATGTGGTTGGACAACAGAAGTTCAAGATTGGTTTTTCTTAATTCTTTAACACGTTCCGTATCAGTTTTTATAACCCATCCATCGGCAATCTCCGTTGCACAGGCCTTCATTAATTTTGGCATGCCTTCGACTTCAACCACACAAATACCGCAGGCTCCATGAATTTGAGTCCTCTGATCATAGCAAAGCGTTGGAATATATATATCGTTAGCATTGGCAACATCAAGAATCGTCTGGCTTGGTGCGCCAATAACTTCTTTTCCGTTGATATTTAATCTTAACTTTTTCATTAAATTCACCTCTCTTTCTTTAGTCTACAGTTATTGCTTTGAATTTGCATGTTTCCACGCATTTTCCGCATTTGATACAAATTGCCTGATCGATGGTGTGCAGCTTTTTAACTTCTCCTGTAATTGCTTTAACCGGACATTTTCTGGCGCAAAGAGTACAGCCTGTACATTTGTCCTCCAGAATTTCAAAGGTTAACAGCGGTGTGCAGGAATGCGCTGTGCACTTGTGGTTGTATATATGATCTTCATATTCATTTCTGAAATATTTGATGGTGGTCAAAACAGGATTCGGTGCCGTGCCGCCAAGAGCGCACATGGATCCTTCCTTGATCTTATTCGATAATTCTTCGAGGATTTCTATATCTCCGTCTTTGCCTTTGCCCTGAGTTATTCTTTCAAGGATTTCCAGCATTCTCTTTGTGCCGACGCGGCAATAAGTACATTTGCCACAGGATTCTTTTTTGGTGAAATCCAGGAAAAATCTGGCCATATCAACCATACAGGTTGTTTCATCCATAACAACCATACCGCCTGAACCCATAATGGCTCCAGTCTTATTGATTGCTTCATAGTCAATAACGGTATCAAGCAGTTCCGCCGGAATGCAACCTCCTGAAGGGCCGCCCATTTGAACAGCTTTAAATGCCTTTCCATCTCTGATTCCACCTGAAATATCAAAAATAACATTTCTGATTGTGAGGCCATTGGGAATTTCGACCAGGCCACCTTTTTGGACTTTTCCGGTTACAGCGAATACCTTTGTTCCTTTGCTTCCTTCAGTTCCTATAGCAGCAAAGGCTGCGCCGCCATGGCTCATGATCCAGGGCACATTGGCAAAGGTTTCAACATTGTTTATATTGGTTGGTTTTTGCCAGTAACCCTTTTGTGCAGGGAATGGCGGTTTTAGTCTCGGAATGCCTCTTTCGCCTTCAAGAGATGCAATCAGTGCAGTTTCTTCTCCGCAAACGAAGGCTCCTGCTCCGGCTTTTATTCTCATATCAAAATTATAATTGGTCCCAAAAATATTTTTCCCGAGGATACCTTTTGCTCTGGCTTGCTCGATGGCTTTCTCAAGTCGAACGATAGCCAGCGGGTATTCCGCTCTGACGTAGAAAATGCCTTCTATGGCGCCCATAGCAAAGCCGCCGATAATCATACCTTCAATGACAGAATGCGGGTCTCCTTCAAGAACACTTCTGTCCATAAAGGCGCCCGGATCTCCCTCATCAGCATTACAAACCATATATTTTTCCGGCCCCGGTGAATTCTTTGCCGCATTCCATTTAAACCAGGTCGGGAATCCGGCTCCGCCGCGTCCACGCAAACCCGAAATTTTCATTTCTGCAACAATTTGATCCGGAGTCATTTCCGTAACAGCTTTTCTTGCTGCATCATAACCGCCGATGGCAATATAATCATCTATGCTTTCAGGGTTTAACAGACCGCAGTTTCTAAGGGCGATTCTCGTTTGTTTTTTAATCATATCCAGGTCTTCAGGATCAATCATCTGAGCCGCAGACTTTTCTCCGGCGATGATATGCTTTTCCAAAAGCTCCGAAACCTGATCCGGTGTAACATTGACAAAAGTTTCCTTCTTGCCCTGGTTATCAATGATATCTACCATCGGCTCGATGAAACAAGTTCCGATACAGCCGGTCTTCTCTAAAGTAATATCCGCCTTTTTCTCCTTGATCTGTTTTTCAAATTCATTGTATACTTTGTTGGCGCCGGCAGCGATGCCGCAGCTTCCAAATCCAATAATTACTTTCATCTGTTTCACCTCCTACGCTTTTTCTTTTTTTATAATATCTCTTAAAATCACTCTAACGCTATCTTTAGTCAGTTTGCCATAGGTTTCTCCGTCGATCATCACCACGGGTGATAAACTGCAGCAGCCAAGGCAAGCGACATTGTTCAGTGTAAAGAGTCCATCTTCTGTGGTTTCTCCATCCTTGATCTTAAGCTCATCACAAATAGCTTCTTCAATCATTTTAGCCCCATTGACATGACAGGCAGTTCCCTGACAAAGCATAATGAGGTTTTTACCTATGGGTTTTAATCTGAATTGGGTATAGAAAGTGGCTACGCCATAGACCTTTGCCGCTTTAATTCCGGTTTGTTCGGCTACATACTGAATGGCTTCCATGGACAGATATCCATAGATATCCTGTGCCTTTTGAAGAATGGTGATTAAGCTTCCCGGCACTTTTGCATATTTGCCTAAAACCGGAGCTAATTCTGAAAAATCAGGTGCATCACATAAACCCTGACAGTCACATTTTTTTGATGTCATTATTCTCTTTCCTCCTAATTTTATTTTTTGATCGGCTGAAATTTAGTCCAGGACCTTGCGACAATTTCGCCTTTCTTATAAATACAGTTCTGTAGCCAGCGATTATTCGCATAGCAACTCACTTTATTAACAAGCAAATATGATGCCACTTTTATATTATACTTAAAAGTGGTGTTTTTAAGCTTAGTGTTTTTTTTAACAGTGTTTTGGCATTCTCTTAATCTACATTTTGCAATTTAATTTCACTTTTGAGAATGGACTTTTTTGACCAGGTGCTAATCGATGGTCACAGAGTATTAGTTTTTTCTTTTGCATACTTCGTGAAATTTATTTCCATGATCAGCAAGCTGACTATCAGGAGAAATGCCCCAAAATAGGCTCTTGGCAGAAGGATCTCACCAGCCAGCACATAGGCTACTACTGCAGCAAACACTGGTTCAAGGGTCAGAATAATACCGACGTGGGACGCGCTGGTATACTGCTGAGCCACGCTTTGAACGATAAAAGCAAGACCGGTGCAAAATATGCTGAGTATGAGAACGGCTGCCCATGAGGAAGTTGTGTCAGGCAATTTGGGTTTTTCTAACATGAATGACAAGATTAAATTAAAAACCCCGGTAAATCCAAGCTGCAGAACACCGACCTGAAATGCATCTATATGGCTTTTTTTGACTACGATTTCGGTTGTAACAATGTGCAGCGCATAAAATAAGGCGCAGATGATACACAATATATCGCCTAACGCTGGCTTCAGTGCATCATTCAGGGTCAGCAGGGCTATGCCAATCAGGGATAAAACTATTGAGATTCCAAGCTTCTTTCCCGGCATTTGTCTTCTAATAATGAACACCAAAAGAGGCGTAAAGATGACCGCCAGCGAGGAT
>JBBRXH010000148.1:0-4612 GCA_038248565.1 Peptostreptococcales bacterium
ATGTATGGCAGAGGGAGGATCTTATGGAAAACGGCCTGCCGCCGGCTCCTGAGGGGGAACCACTCTTTGAGGATTCAGGGGAGGTTCTTTACCAGATTCTTCGGGCGCAAAGATCCATTCGGATTGGACAGGGTAGTTTGAGATTATATTGTGATAGGATCGTTTTTGAAGATGAAACCGGATTGAAATCGTTTCCCGTTTCAGATATTATGGATATGGTTATTTATGGCAAGCAGAATCTGCAATTCACTTTAGCAAGTGGTGAGACCTTTGTTTTTAAGAATAAAAGACCAAGATCAGCTCTCAAGTATGTCTACCATTATTATTATCTACGTCAGATTAAGCGAGGTGAAATGAATGGATTTCTCGGCATCTAACACCCAGTTGTGGGGCGCATTTATTCAAATATGCTATCTTTGTACCATATTGCTCATTGCCAACGCCATACGGAGAAAAATCCCTTTTCTGACCAAAACCCTGCTGCCAACATCGGTTATCGGGGGATTCTTATTGCTTGGGATCAGGCAAACAGGTTTATTGCCTATCAATGTTCAGTTCATGGAGTCTCTGGTTTATCATATGACAGCTATAGGCTTTATTGCTTTAAGTCTTAGAATAACAGGCTTCAACGATTATGCTGAAGCAAAAGGCATCAATTCCCCTGGGACAAAGACCGGTTTTATTATCGTGTCCAGCTATCTGATCCAGGGAATTGTAGGACTTCTGATTACCGTCGGTTTAGCGCTGACAATCATGCCGGAGCTATTCCAGGCATCAGGCATACTCCTCGCCATGGGATTTGGACAAGGACCAGGGCAGGCTAACAATGTGGGGAATGTCTATGAAAACCTCGGTTTCGTCGGAGGCGCTTCTTTCGGCCTCGCTATTGCTACAATAGGATTATTATGGGCCTGTTTCGGCGGGGTCATTTATCTGGCGAGTCTTGTCAGCAGAGGCAAAGTAAATCTGCTTGGCAGGATGCCTCAAAAGGCCGTTACGACAGAGCAAGTTGAGAGTAATGAAGAGATCCCCATGTCTGAAGCCATCGATAAATTTACAATTCAAGTGGCTCTGGTTTTCGCGGTTTATCTGGCTACCTATTTATTATCGCTTTTTATAACAAAAGGCATCGCAGGGGCAGAATTCCTGGGGACTCTTAAGATTACCTTAGTCGCCCTGATATGGGGATTCAATTTTTTAGTTGGGTCCATGCTGGCATCGGCTTTTAGAGAGTTGTTGGCTAAACTGAAAAAAACCGGCTTTATGACTCACCAGTATCAGAATAATTATATGCTCAACAGAATTTCAGGAACCGCCTTCGACTTTATGATTATTGCTGCCATTGGCAGTATTTCCATGGGGGACCTGAGCAAACTCTGGCTGCCGCTTTTTTTGGTTACGACCATCGGCGGCGTAGTCACCTTCTTCTACTTAATATTCATCAGTAAGAAGGTCTATAAAAATTATATTTATGAAGGCTTTTTCTCCATGTACGGTATGATGACGGGTACCGTCGGCACAGGTATTATTCTGCTTAGAGAGCTTGATCCGCAGTTTGTTACACCGGCAGCCAACAATCTGGTGATTGGGAGCACCGCTGCTATTTTACTGGGATTTCCGCTTCTAATATTGATCGGTTTGGCGCCGCGCTCAACAGAAATGCTATTCTTGTCGATTTTGATCATGCTGGTGTATCTCATCTTGTTGAATGCCTTCATTTTGAAGGATGACATCATCCGGTGGCTAAAGAGAAGCAGCAGCAAAGACTAGGAGAGTTCATGGAAAAATTAATCGGAGAACATCTGACGAAGGCCAAGTTTTATAAGTTTGTTACACCCTCGATCATTATGCTTCTCTTTATATCCTTATATACCACTGTAGACGGGATTTTTGTCGCGAATTTTGTAGGATCTGATGCTTTAGCCGCAATAAATATCATTTTCCCCGTCGGTACCCTGGTCATGGGGGCATCAATCATGCTTGCCGCAGGCTCCAGCGCTATTGTTGCTATACTTTTGGGCGAAAAAAAAGTTGATGAGGCCAGAGAAAAATTCACCCTGATCTGCCTCGTGGCGCTAGTGATTGGCGTGGTTTTCGCCGCAATCGGATACCTGTTTATTGACGAAGTGATCAGAGGGCTTGGCGCAACGGACAGGCTCTTTGACTACTGCAAAATTTACGGAACCTATATGATCATTTCGGCGCCCTTTTTATTTGTAGCCATGATTTACGAATACTATATCAGAGTAGATGGAAAGCCTGGTTTTACTTTGGTTTTATACGTATGCGGAGGGGTTGCCAATATCGTACTCGACTATGTGTTCATAGTTATTTTAAGCCTTGGCATTGAAGGCGCTGCTCTGGCAACTTTAATTGGTATCATGCTGACCTTCTTTCTGGGGGCCTGGTACTTCTCCTTCGGCAAAACGACCTTGACCTATCGTAGGCCCCATATGGATTTTCACTTTATAAGTAAAAGCATCATCAATGGTTCCTCTCAAATGGTCAGCGAGCTGTCTACGGGCATCACGACGCTGATATTTAATCTGGCTATTTTAAAGATAGCCGGGGAGGATGGGGTCGCTGCCCTGACGGTAGTTCTTTATACGCAGTTTCTCATGGTATCCACTTATATGGGCTTTTCCATGGGTGTTTCGCCCTTAATCAGCTTTGGCTATGGCGCGGAAAGGCACGATCAGATTGTTAAGATCCTGAGATACTCCAAAATATTCATAGCTGTTACGTCAATAATAGTTTTCCTCTTAGGAGAACTAATGGCGCCCTTAATCGTGCAGGTATTCGTCAGAGCCGATTCTACAGTTTATCCTATGGCGTTGTCCGGGCTCAGAATTTTTGCTGTTGCTTTTCTTTTTATCGGTGTGAACGTTTTTATATCCGGTATGTTTACAGCCTATGCCAACGGAAAAATATCGGCGATCATTTCCTTCTCCAGAGCGCTGCTGTTTGTAGCAATAGGTATTCTCATCCTGCCCAGGTTCTTTAACCTGAATGGCGTATGGATGACCGTGCCCTTTGCGGAGCTTATGACGATTTTTATTTCTGTTTACTTTCTTATGAAATATCGGAAGCGTTATCAGTATTAGTGTGACTTATAAAACCCAATGATTTAGAAAATTTGAATACCGTTGCCTTGGCAACGGTATTCAAGTTGGCGTTGGATTAAATTGGGTATAAGGAAGCTATAGCTTAGGACTGCTAATGAAATCTAACATAGAGTGATTGTAGCGGTATTTAAATAAAAGAGGTGTAAGATGATAAAGAAGGTTATAAAGATCGATGAAGACAAGTGTATTGGATGCGGACTGTGCGCCAAGGCCTGCAAAGAGGGGGCTATAGGAATGGTAGATGGCAAGGCTAAGCTGATGAGAGAAGATTATTGCGACGGCCTGGGCAACTGTCTACCGGTCTGTCCCACAAATGCTATTACCTTCGAGGAAAGAGAGATTTCTGCTCCGGAGCCTCTCGCCTGCGGTTGCCCTGGCACACTTGCCAAAACCATCGTCAGAAAGGAAACGGGAAATCATAAAGGCGATGCCGAGCCTCCAAGGACGATAGGACCTGAGAGTCTTGAGTCTCAACTTAGACAGTGGCCTTGCCAAATTAAGCTGGTTCCTGTCAATGCACCGTATTTTGAGTCAGCAAATCTTCTTATATCAGCAGACTGCGCAGCATACGCCTTCGGTGATTTCCACAGAAAATTCATGAAAAACAAAGTGACCATCATCGGTTGCCCGAAACTTGATGAGGGAGATTATACAGAAAAATTGACAGCAATCATCAAAAATAACAATTTAAAAAGCATTACGGTGGTTCGTATGGAGGTTCCCTGCTGCGGCGGGCTTGAAAACGCTGCCAAGCAGGCAATTATGGCAAGCGGGAAGATGATTCCATGGAGCGTTGTGACCATAGGGACAGACGGCGAAATACTGGAAGACTAAAAAATCATAGGATCTTAATTCGTAAAGCAGAAAATAACTTGACATAGATGTCCTGCAATGTTACTATTTTCATTGCAACGTGTCCTAATTCAGACTAAAAGAAGAGGGTTGCGCAGCGGAAATTGTGGCGGTGTAGCTTAGTTGGCTAGAGCGTCCGGTTCATACCCGGAAGGTCGGTGGTTCGAATCCACTCGCCGCTACCACTTCATTCTGGGAGCATAGCTCAGCTGGGAGAGCGCCTGCCTTACAAGCAGGATGTCATAGGTTCGATCCCTATTGTTCCCACCATAAATGGCCTGGTAGTTCAGTTGGTTAGAATGCCAGCCTGTCACGCTGGAGGTCGTCGGTTCGAGCCCGATCCAGGTCGCCATTTAAACTATATAGCATGCTTAGCAGATTATATGCTGATGTGGCTCAACGGTAGAGCAGCGCACTTGTAATGCGCAGGTTGGGAGTTCGATTCTCTTCATCAGCTCCAAAGATTTTAAATTTATGCACCTTTTAAATTAAATATGGAGGGATTCCCGAGTGGCCAAAGGGGGCGGACTGTAAATCCGTTAGCTGAGCTTTCGGAGGTTCGAATCCTCCTCCCTCCACCAAAATACTATGCGGAAGTGGCTCAGGGGTAGAGCATCGCCTTGCCAAGGCGAGGG
>JBBRXH010000149.1:0-4586 GCA_038248565.1 Peptostreptococcales bacterium
ATATGGTTCCGTTCCTATAGGTAATACGTTGACTATTGACATGGGCGGGTAACGATAAAATGTTTGACACTTTGTGTCTACACTGGTGACACAAATCAGTTGGACAAATCATCTGTTGATAAATGATTTGAATTTTCGTAAAGCTTTAAACGTGTCGATATACTTCCTGATGATATAGTATACTTAGAAAAAGATAAGGTAAATTTTCACGAGCTTAGTGAGTTCTTCATTGCAGATGATTTGGCTTTAGGGGGTATGAAAGGAGAAACGGACATGCCTGAACTCAAGAAACCAACGGAGACCATAGCCTTAGCAAAGAATAAGCTTTACAAGACCTACCAGTTTTACGGGATGGTGGGCAGGGGTAAGAATCCGGATCATGTATTCAGGGCCTCTATTGCTATGGTATTCGCATGGCTTAGGGAGCGGTTCAGGCAGTTTGATGATATTCCCAAACAACTGATCCTGCCGGCAGAAGCCAGGGAAATCAACGAGGAGATGCTTAAGAGTTTCCAAATTAGTGACGGCTATACCATTGAAACGATTTACATTAAAGAAGAGGGACTTTGGTCCTTTCGCCTGACGGAGCCGGATATGGGCAGTAGTGAGCGGCGCCCGGCGCCGGGCCGGCTTTTTTTGACTAATTTCGCGTTTAAAAAAGGTGAAACTGAGGTGGAATTCGGCTGCCAGCTGATTTGCTCTCAGCCCGAGAGTATAGAAGAGGATGCCGAAGTCTTCAGGCCGCGTCTGGTTCGGGACCTGCTTGATAAATTTGGACTTTATGCCGGATGCGATTTAAAATATCTGGCCTTTGACCGCACAAAAGCTTCGGGGGCCAGGATTTTTAAAGAACTGCTTGAGGACGAACAAAGGCAAATGCCGATTGTTCTCATAGAGAGGCAGCTGATGGATGGGGTTAAAGCCGGGGCATTAGAAGAGGGAGATCTGGCTGCCGCTGCGGGCCGGATTGCGAATTATAGGGAAAATAATCAGCTGATCAATCTCATGGGACCGATGAGGATTTCTGCTGACTTGGGCGCACCCTTTACGGATTTGAGAATAGCGGCAAAGAGCCTAGAACAGGTAAAGGACTACGCTGAAGAGTCTGATAAACTTGCCAGGAAGCTGGCGGGCTTTGCCTATATATTTCTGGATACAAAAGCTGAAATAGAGAAAACCACCATTTACTTTCCCGGCAAGGCCAAAAGCGTAGAACGCTTTGAGAAAATCGCTGAAAGAATTAATGCTTATCCAAAAAGAAATGAGGCTTTTCATTTTGGACAGGTCCTATTTTATTCTGAGGCAAGGCTTAAAAAGCAGAGTATGGATGTTAAAAAACTACAGGAAAGCCAAGACTTTATCGCCGAGAATGGAGCCCTGAAAGATAAAATCATTTTACTCAGGCGGCAAGTTGAGGAAAAAAAGCAGCAGATCAATGATCTGGCCGGTGACAATCAAACCCAAAAGATGCGCTATGAGGAGTTGAAGTTTAAGCATCGCCAGGACGTGATCAAATGGGCAGACGAAAAAGCTAAGCTGGAGAAATTGTACCAGGCTTCCCAGTATGAACTTAGGGATATTTCCCAGCGGCTGGCGGAGCTTGAGCGTAAGAGCAGGAGGCCTGAGGATATAAGCCAGTTTATCAAATGGGTAGAAGCCAATTATGCAGAAGACATTTTTCTCCACGCAAGAGCAAAGGATGGGCTGAAGCGCTGCAAAAATATCAACATGGATACCTTCTGTGACGACATAGAGGTGCTCGCCGGGGTTTATAAAAGCTGGCGTCTTGGCCTCATAGAAGAGGCGGACTATATAAGCGGATGCAGGAATAAAGGTGAAACCGCCTTCGAGATAGGGCCCTGCGGAGACCAGAACATTTGGCGTTTCAAAAAAGATTATAAAATCACCTATGGTTTAGATGTGAAAAACAACCCGGATCAAAAAATTCTGGACTATCATCTTAAAAGCGGTGTCGATGCCAGGTATCTTGTCCGGATCTATTTCTTTTGGGATGCTGACGCCGGTAAAGTCATCATCGGCTCGATGCCGGATCACCTGCCGGTGGTATCGGTAAATTGAAAAACTATCGGAGGTGCTCTCATGCCATTTGAAATAATAAGAAATGATATTACTAAAGTTCAAGCAGATGCAATAGTGAATGCCGCAAAATCCACCTTGCTTGGCGGCGGAGGGGTTGACGGCGCGATTCACCGGGCGGCTGGGCCTGAGCTTTTGGCTGAATGTCTGACCCTGGGCGGCTGCGAAACCGGCCAGGCGAAAATAACCAAAGGCTACAACCTGCCGGCAAAGCATGTAATCCATACTGTCGGGCCGGTGTGGCATGATGGGAATAGCGATGAAGAAAAGCTGCTGGCCGATTGTTACAGAAATTCCCTGGCATTAGCTAAGGCGCATAAACTTGAGAGCGTTGCCTTTCCGCTGATCTCCTCAGGGGCCTACGGCTATCCGAAGGATAAGGCCTTAAAAACGGCTATTTCTGTTATTGGAGATTTTCTGTTAAGCAGTGAGATGACGGTTTATCTTGTGGTTTATGACAAGGCGGCATTTATGCTGTCGGCGAAACTGTTCTCATCCATTACCCAGTATATCGACGATAAATATATTGAAGACTATCCGTATAAGCGCATCATCAGGTTTGAAGAAGAGCAACAGCTTCCTGATGAAATGTTTTTAAACAGATCCAACATTTCGACCATTGAAACACAATTGTTTGCAAAGAAAAGCAAACGCAGTCTTGATGATGTTGTGAATCAAATAGATGAGACTTTTTCGCAGATGCTGCTTCGTTTGATTGACGAAAAAGGCATGACCGATTCGGAAACCTATAAGAAAGCAAATGTGGACAGAAGACTTTTTTCGAAAATACGAAACGATCTCTATTACAAACCAAGTAAGCCAACCGCGGTTGCTTTTTCAATTGCGCTGAAGCTCAACATTGACGAAACGCGGGATCTTCTGCTTAAAGCTGGATTTGCACTTTCAAACAGCAGCAAATTTGACATTATCATTAACTATTTTATAGATGAAGGCAATTACAATATATTTCAGATCAATGAGGCCTTGTTTGCCCTTGATCAGACACTCTTATGCATGTAATCAGACTTCTCTAAAATTTGTCGTCTTCCTTGCGGCAACGTGTATAAAGGAACTGTTATCCTAAAATCACAAAATAGCATAGTCGCCTGTCAATTACAGCTTTATGATAAACATCTGAATCCTCGCCATATCCTTTAGAGTCAATATATCCGAGCCCGACTTTGTTAGAAGTCGGGCTTCTTTTTTCATCAATCCATTCTTAAATATTTTCAATCTTTTTGCAACTGCTCTACCAAAAACCGGTTTAACATTATCATCTTCAAAATAGCTTATGTAAAAGAAAGCTTCTCTGATGCGCGAAGAGAATTTGTCGCTTATCAAGCGACCATGATGAATTGAATACCATGTATTGTTATATCAAAAGAAATAATCTATCTATAACGTTTGTAAATTTAAAGGAGGTAATCAACTATGAATCAAGAGTACACGGAAATCATTTTCCTTTTGGATCGGAGCGGCTCTATGGGTGGGCTTGAATCAGATACTATTGGTGGTTATAACGGCTTTGTCCAGAAACAGCTAAAGGAACCTGGAACGACTTTTATTAGCACGATACTTTTTGATGATAATTATGAAGTGCTAAACGAGAAAGCGGAAGCGTCAGATATTTGCCTAACGGAAAAGGAGTATTTCGTTCGGGGCTCCACAGCACTTCTTGATGCGGTCGGCAAATCGATTATAATGACGTCTAAGAGATTTGACTTGATTTCTTCTAAAGAGCTACCGGATCATGTCCTATTTGTTATAACAACTGATGGATTGGAAAACGCAAGTGTAGAATTTACAAAAGAACGTATTAAGGAGATGATTGAGCATCAAACAAAGCAGCATAACTGGGAATTTATTTTTATGGGAGCCAATATAGACTCATTCAAAGAGGCCGGCACTCTTGGAATTAGAAATGACCGCACACGAAATTTCAACGCTGAACCAGTTGGAGTCGAAAAAATGTATGAGGATCTTCATAATATGGTCATGGAAGCGAAATTGGGTAGGAGAAATAAGAATTCTGGGAACTAAATTTATAGGAAAAGTTATTGAAAGGATGGATATAAGGTGAAGGACTGGAATGATAATGAGAAAGCAGTAGAAGTCTTAAAACGCTGCTATAATAACCTTGATTTTTCAGAGCTTGAAAGCTTGCTTTGTGAAGACGCAGTATATGAATCTCAATGGGTATTTTCCGCATTGAACGGTAAGCAACCTATTATGGAGTATTTCACAAAAAAGGCAGACACTATCCGCAACGGAAACACACAAGTAAATGCCCGTAAAGCAGTACTAAGGCTACCAAGAAAATCTATTAACTCAGCACAAGGGCCAGCCATTCTTTACTATCCTGATGGCGAGCCTTGCCTCATTATTCTGCAGCATGCTGAAGTTGATAGGCTGGCTGTCCTTCGCATTACAATAGGAATTGCTGGTAAAATTTCTCGCATGGATTTATGTATGCCTGAATTATTTTCCTG
>JBBRXH010000150.1:0-4537 GCA_038248565.1 Peptostreptococcales bacterium
AAAAAGATGAAGAAAATTTTAGCAGTCATTTTATGTTTAATCCTTGTAATTTCAACATTCACCGCATGCGGAGGCGCAAAAGAGGAAGCTGCACCGGATCCAGCTGCTCCAGTTGCTGCAGAATACACAATCAGATTCGCTCATATTGAAAATGAATTAACCGCTGCTGCTCAAGGCGTACAGCTTTTCAAAAAGTATGTTGAAGAAAACAGCAATGGCAGAATCGTAGTTGAGGTTCTTGGAAGCGGCTCCATGGGCGGCGAAAGAGAAATCCTTGAAAGTGTAACCATGGGAACAATCGAAGGCGGCATGGCTATGTCTTCACTGTTCACTACCTACCTTCCTGACTGGAACATTTTCGACCTTCCATTCCTTTTCAAAGACAGAGCAGACTGGGCAGCTAAAGTTGATGGCGAAATGGGTGCAACTCTTGCTGCTGAAACTACTGCAATAAAAGTTAAGGTTCTTACCTTCTTTGACGGTGGATTCCGCGTCATCTCCAATAACAAAAGACCAATATTATCAATGAAAGATTTCGCCGGAGTCAAATGCCGCGTTGGAGAGTCCACACTACTAATCGATACTCACAAAGCTTTAGGCACCAACCCGATTCCGATGGCATTTTCAGAAGTCTACACTGCGCTTCAGCAGGGAACCATTGATGGCGTAGATACCTCCGTTATCTATGTTCAGGATGGCAACTTCCAGGAAGTCACGAAATACAGCACACTGACCAATCACACAGCCTTACAGATGGTAACATTCATCAATCAGGCCTTTTTCGATTCACTTCCAGCTGACCTTCAGACAGCTGTAAACGATGCTGCTGCAAAGGCAACAACGGGTCAGAGAGAACTCGCAGTACAAGTTGACGAGAAAGCAATGCAGGTCATGAAGGATGCCGGGATGCAGATTGATATGCCGTCAGCCGAATTTTCAGCCGAAATGATGAAAGCTTGTGCTCCAGTCTCAGAAGGCTACAGAAGCCAGATCGATGCAAAAGTATTCAAGTTTACTGGTCTATAAGCTAACGCATTTAGATTAAATCTTCTCCACTTATAACCGATGGAACTCCGATGCCGCATGCATGAGCAAATTCGGCACCGGGGTTCCATTGATTTTAGTCTTTAGACAATAAATTGTTCAAAGGAGGTAACTATATTGATTAAGAAATTTGGAAAATTTTTCGATAATTTTGAAAGTAATACACTGATGATCGCTCTTTCCGTTATGGTCATCGTTATTTTTACAAACGTCGTTATGCGTTATATTTTCAACAGTGGATTAACCTGGTCAGAAGAACTGGCAAGATACCTGTTCATATGGTTTTCATGGCTTGGCGTCAGCGCTGGAGTTAAGGACGGAGCCCATCTTAGAGTAGAAATGCTATCCACAGCTTTAACCAAGCGAGGGCTTTTTAAAGCTGACGAGATTCTTACGATTATTGTATCCTTGATTTGGCTGGCAACCACAGCAGTCGTTGCCTATTACGGATTCATGATTTTAATTGCGCAGGCGGAGCTGCATGTGGTGACTCCTGCTATTAAAATGCCGGTATGGTTTGGCTATCTTTCAGTTGCATTCTGCAGCGCGCTAGTAGGTATCAGGCTCATCATAAATATTTTTGACAACTTCAAAAAACTGTTTGGTAAAGCGGATGCTGGAAACGAGGTGGCTAACTAATGGAAATCTTTATCATGTTTGGCAGTATGCTTGTTCTGATAGCGTTAGGCCTTCCAATTGGTTACGCAATTGCCACATCAACCATTATTACTTTTATAACATCCTCCAATATACCCCTTCAGATCGTAGCTCAGAATGCATTTACCGGTATCGATTCCTTCGTACTTCTGGCTATCCCCTTCTTCATCCTTGCCGGTATCCTGATGAGCGCAGGCGGCGTCGCAAGAAGACTTGTTGATGTTGCTGATGCATTTATTGGTTGGATTACCGGGGGTCTTGGCATGGCTGCTATCCTTACCGCAACATTCTTTGGCGCTATATCAGGCTCAGGCGCAGCTACGACTTCTGCCGTAGGCTCCCTGATGTTTCCTGAGATGAAAAGAAAGAAATACGGTGAGGATTTCAGCGCTGCCCTAATAGCATCTGCAGGATCCATCGGCGTCATCATCCCGCCAAGCATACCCTTTGTCGTTTATGGCGTAACTGTCGGCATGAGTATCGGCGACCTTTTCCTTGCCGGTATACCCGCAGGACTCATGATGTGCGCCGTGCTGATGATTGCCTGTTATATTATATCAAAAAAATACGGTTTTAGAGGCAGCGATACCAGACCTTCTATTAAGAATATAGCCGTAACTTTAAAAGAGGGCATATGGGCTTTATTCGCTCCCGTAATCATTCTTGGCGGAATTTATTCCGGAATCTTTACACCGACAGAGTCCGCAGTTGTGGCCGTTGTCTATTCCATCATTATCGGAGTATTTGTGTATAAAGAGCTGGATTTCAAGAAACTAAAAAAAGCATTTTACGAGACGGCTGTTCTTAATGGCGTCATCGTATTTATCATCGGCTTTTCCGGGGCAATGGCTAAGTTCTTAACCCTGGAAAACGTGCCTCAAAAGGTCAGTGATATGATCTTATCCTTTACGCAAAGTCCATTCCTGATCTTACTGATTATAAATATCTTCCTGCTGGTCGTAGGAATGCTGATCGATAATATCCCAGCCATCATCATTCTTTCACCGATTTTCCTACCTGTCGTAGAAAGTGTAGGCGTCAGCCCACTGCAGTTTGGTGTCATCATCGTCCTGAATCTTGCGATCGGCTATGTTACTCCTCCTTACGGAACCACCCTTTTCGTGGCTTCCGCGATTTCAAAGGTCTCAATCGACAGGCTGGCTAAGTATGCTATTATTTTCACTTTAGTGCTTTGCATTCCACTGGCGCTGGTTACCTATTTCCCAATATTTACAGACGGATTTGTTGCACTATTCAAGTAAAACCTGTTTAAAAGTATGACTTAGATATAACTCCTCTAAGAGGCCTGTAAAGCATTATAGCTTCTCAGGCCTCTTCTCCTTAAACACATATAAAATTATTAATAAGCATTAAGTTACGCATTATTAAGGTTGTTTTTAAGCTCGTTTCGAATCAAACTAATGGTTTGTTCTCGGATCCCAATAGAACTTGCTATGTCCTTCCACTGTTTTATAGCAGTGGCAACGTCATTAATAATCTTTTTACACTTAGGCGATTTAATATCCATTTTTTTGCCACACGCAATCAGATCTTCAGTGGAAATCAGGGACATTTTGCCGTTTATGGTCATTTGATGCGCTTTAAGCCATCGATTCTCTGGATCACTTGAAAACGTGACATCATATGCTGGCGATAAGGACCAAATCCCTTCTCTGTTCATCAAAAAAGAGATGTTTTTTACATGGTCATCCTGATTGACCGCAAGTACATTGAAAACCATTCTTCTATATAACTGTTCAATGTCGCTGCTCGGTAGCCCCAATCGCCTTGCAGTTAAAGCTGCCATTTCATAGCTACACAAACCTGGCTCATTATAATCGATATGCAACATTGCGCCTAATGACTGCATATGCAATTTATCGCCATTTACTCTGTCGAATCGCTTTGTTATAAAATGATTACGTTTACCTTCTGATAAGAGCTTGCACTCATTCATAGTGAGACCTGCCTGTAGTGCCATTTTATAATAGGCATACTCAATACGTGTATATTCTGGAACGTCTTGGAGATTATGATCTCCGTTTTTTGAAACGCCATCAAATTTAACCAGCCAATAATCAAAATCTTTACCTAGATCAACCTGCCCTGAACGGATTTCGCCTGATTTTTCATTGTAAGCAATGACGGCCTTTGCTCTTGCTCCTCCGGCTGATGTCCCGAGCTGTAATAGTTGAGCATAAGTAACGTCACTTTCTGCTGACAAAGCAACGTTCATCTTTTCTTCTAATATTGCTGAAGCAAAATCGGACATACTTTGCAGGCTGACTTGTTCATCAATATCTGTGTGTTTGTTAATCGCAGGCTCGTATTCCAGTGCACCCATACCTCTTTTGCCAGTGTAGCATAATCGTTCTACGACATTAAAAGAGCTAGGTGGTCTACCCTCCGAAGCAAGCCACTGATTAATAACGGCATTACCAAAATTATCCGGTAATGAGTCTGCCATTAAACCTGGAACGCCTTTAAAAGATGATTTTGCTAATTCAGGAAACTCGTATACTCTGTTTGATAAGGGCATCATGATCGGGGCGACATTGATGCCATGGCTAAGAAAGCCTTGCTCATATTCAAATGACACACTTCCTTTATTCTCGTTTAGGTGAAAAACTCCCACTGGTGTTCCCCAGAGTTTTACAATTGCGGTTGTTGTCATTTCAATTCATCCCCCCATTTAAAGGTTTTTTTTGAGGCCTTAAGCCTATTTTTGCTTGCTCGTTCTCTTTGTGGTGCGTCCCCACCAACTGCCCATCTTTGACCACAGGCAAGCGGTGAATATTCTTTTCGATCATCAGCGCGGCGGCTTTGGCAACGTGAT
>JBBRXH010000151.1:0-4520 GCA_038248565.1 Peptostreptococcales bacterium
AGGCATATCAGCTGCGTTTCAGAGGAACTCGACATAAAAGGTTTTTCCGATAATCCTCCTAATAGGTGCTATCTGTGCAAGAAAGAACTTATCTCTAAGATTAAGGAAATAGCAGATCGAAGCGGGCTTGCCTGTATTGCCGAGGGGTCTAATCTGGATGATGACGGGGATTATCGTCCCGGCCTTCAGGCGCTTAAAGAGCTTGGGGTCAAAAGTCCCCTTAAAGAAGCAGGTCTTTCAAAAGCAGATATACGGGAGCTTTCCAGGACAATGGGTCTTTCTACTTGGGATAAGCCCTCCTTCGCCTGCCTCAGCTCCAGATTCCCTTACGGTGAAAAGATTACACGAGAAAAACTGGCAATGGTCGACCAGTCGGAGCAGATACTTTTTGATCTGGGTTTTAAACAGGTCAGAGTGCGAAGCCATGAGAATCTGGCTAGAATCGAAGTGGAAGAAATTGATTTTAACAAGCTTCTTGCACCAAAGCTGCGGGAGCTGATCTACCAGAAACTCAAAGACCTGGGATATAGCTACATTTCACTGGATTTAAAGGGGTATCGCATGGGCAGCATGAACGAAGTGCTTACTTCAGGTGTTGATGCGAATCTTGATGATGTAAAAAGTTCGGAGGCAAAGGATGCTGAATGAATTTTCCAGGACCGAATTGTTAATAGGCAAGACCGCTATGCAAACCCTGAGAGATTCCTCCGTTGCCATCTTTGGCATCGGCGGCGTTGGCTCTTATACAGTTGAGGCTCTTGCACGAAGCGGCATTGAGCATTTCGCTATTTTTGACGATGATAAAGTTTGTCTGACCAACCTGAACCGCCAGCTGATTGCCACGCGAAAAACCATCGATAGACAAAAAGTCGATGTCATGAAGGAACGGATCCTTGAGATTAATCCTAAGGCCACTGTGGATACCTTCGTCTGTTTTTACACTGAAGACAATGCGGACGATTTCAATCTGTCTATGTACAGCTACATTGTGGATGCCATCGATACGGTTTCTTCGAAGCTGACGCTGATCACAAAAGCCAAGGCGGCAGGTGTTCCAATTATAAGCTGCATGGGTGCCGGCAACAAACTGGATCCTACAAGATTCGAGGTGGCAGATATTGCAAAAACTTCCGTATGCCCTCTCGCAAAAGTTATGCGAAAAGAGCTTAAGCAAAGAGGCATCATCGATCTTAAAGTAGTGTTCTCCAAAGAAATACCCTTGCGCCCCAGTCAGGATGAGAACCTCAACTGCGAAATGCACTGCATCTGCCCCACCAGAAGACAGGTCCCTGGCAGTATCTCCTTTGTCCCATCCGTAGCGGGCCTGATTATGGCCGGCGAGGTCATCAAGGATCTTATCAAATAGGGACCCATGTAAAATTAGAAGCCCTATAAAACAAAATAGTAAGAATTAAGCAGATAGGTTATAGTGTTTTTTTCAGCCATTCGATAAAGGTGCTTTTTAACCGATACAAAGTTTCCTGCATCCTCGCTATCTTTTGCTTTCTCAAGTCTTCTAAAGAATTCCGCTTTTTCTCTGACAGTCCCGATATCCTTAAAATAGTCCCACACATGTAGGGCGGCTTTTTCCTCTGTGCCAGCGGCGTAAGGCAGCTTCTGGGTCTCCTCTACAAGATCGTAGAATTCCCTGACAGCCTCTTTGCTTTCTATCTTCATCAGTTCTGTCATCCTTTGGTAACTATCGGCAGAACGGCTCAAAATATAATATTTGTACCTGGCCCATTCCTTTTGGAGGCCGGTTTTGGGCATGAGCTCAGGCTCAGCCGTATAGCTGCATTTTAAAGCAGATAAGTTCTTATCCTTAACCTCCAGCATCACATCGAGATCCAGCCCTTCTAACTCCTCAAAGACAGCCAGAAATTCCATCAGACTGATACTCTGAGCGTGGGCTCCCGGCCTTCCGCCTTCTGCCTGCTGTGCGTAGTGGATTTTTTGCCGTCCATCCCGGACTTGCCAGGTCTTCCCAAAGAGTTCAACCCACTCCCTAACTGTTTTATTGGCTGATGACGGTTTGATATGATGATGTAGGGTATCAAAGACAGCAGGCGCACCAAGAGATGCAGCTATGGTCAGCACTTCCTCGGCAGAAAAGCAGCGTTCATCGTTTTCCAGAACCAGCCTGCTCCTAATGGATACCGGCAGGCTTTTATAAGTCTCCTTGAACCTTTGGATTGCTGAAGGCTTATCTTCATAGACGCCACCGATATGCAGAATAATTTTATGATGATCATCAAGACCCATGGCTGAAAGTAAACGATCATGATAGATGAGATCCTCAAAGGCCCGGCTGACAACATCCAGCCTTGGGGAATTGAGAATGGTATATTGGCCGGGATGCATGGAAACCCGCATACCGCTTTTTATGATCTTATCTCCAATGGCCGCCAGCCTATCTTTATAGTCATCCCACCAATTTTGCAGGTTTAACGGATGAGAGCCAAAAGGAATAATATCCGAGCTGATGCGAAAAAGCATGATACGGTTTTCAATATTATAATCGACCAAATTCTCAAGGGCGGTGAGGTTCTCTAGAGTAACCCTGCCCAGAGTCGTGTCGCTGGCATTTTTGGCATTGCAGGTGTGCAGTGCGGTTCCATGAACCCCAAGGGCTATGCAGGCGTATCCGATAGCCATCTTTATACCTCTTTTAGCAACTGATTTAACATCTTAATTATATAGAGTCTTTCCTCATTTGTTCATGATAGCCTTTTAGTCATTATAAGAGTATTTCCGCCCCTTCAGATATTTCCATGCCGCAGTTTTCGCTTTGGCCCCGGAATATTAGGTTGCCAAGATGGTCTGTTAACTTCAAATCCGTGATGGCAGTAATACTTTCTTCTATTTCCCGGCTCATCATCCCGTTCTTGGGCGCTTTGAGAAAGCCGCCTTCCGATGTTTTAGCGGAAAACTCCAGGATATAATGCCTATTCTTAATTTTTGCCGTAATTTTTTTACTTTCTATGGTGAGGCATGAGACTTTTGCGCCATTATAGCTGGCCAATCTGTAGAGTTTTCCCTGATAAAGCAGAAAACAGATCAGACCCGTAAAGCTCCTGCCCAGCCATGGAATACGGGCCACAGAAAACATGAAGCAGGTGTCCTTCGACTGGAAATGGTTGGCCTGGATCCATATCCATGCCTGGGGAAAGGACTTGCCGTAATCCTTTTCAAGATAGCCCTCTCCGCCGTCAAAAGTAGCCGGCAGGCCGTTAATGAGAAGCTTGCCACTGATTTTATGGTTGATATTGACAATGCCGTGGTAGCATTCCATGAAAGGCGCGAAGGTATACGGCCCCATAATTCCGGGATTCAGAAAGGTTTTTGGGAAAGGAATGATATCGTAAAACACCAGCTCTCCGAATAGGGATAGCTGTTCATCCTTAAGATCAATAGTAAGACCCTCTCGAGAAAATTTGTTGCCGGCGATTTCGATGGCAAACACATCTCCCTTGTAGGAAAAGGCCTCGATAGGATATTTAAAGTAATTGACCTGCCCGGTTTTTGCGTTTATAACCTGAATGAAAGCATGGGATTTTTCTCCGTTAAGGCCAAAGGCGACTCCGGGTATGAGCGCATAAATAGCCTGCTTATCCGCGCTGATTAGTTTAAAGTACCAGCCTTCAAAATAATTTGTTTTTTTGTGTTTCCCTTGGTAGATTTCAGGATGCCATACTCTTTTTATAAAATTCATAGCTGTTCTTTCCCATACTTTACGACATGGACATCTGTGACCATAACCAGTCCTTCATTAACCATTTGGGCTATAATAGGAAGGGCTTTTTCGATTCTATCCGGGATATCCACAACTTCAATTATTATAGGCAGACTTAAGGAGAGATCTAAAATCCGAGTCGCATGCAGGCGTTTACCCTGTCCGAAGCCTTCAATGCCTCTTGTAACCGTGACCCCCGCCATGCCTATTTCCCTCAGTTTCAATACCAGCGCATGATAGAGGTTCTGACCTTCATACTTTGAATCTTCACTGATATAGATCTTTATAATTTTGCAGTTTCCGCTGAAATTCATTGCCAGATCACCTCACTCTTTAATGATGAATGCTACAATTGCTTCCTGCCTAACGCAAGCAATACGCTTAAAAATAGTTTGCAGCACCTGCTCCTATCATATATCCGATGACCCCTAAAAGTAAAGACCAGCCGATATAACGCACAGCAGCAATTTTTTCATTTTCCTGGTATAAATAAAAGCCCTCATACATAAAGGTTGAGAAAGTAGTATAGGCACCGAGAAACCCGGTCCCAAGCACCAGCAGCAAACTCCGGTCCAGCTGCAGATTCATTAGAATGCCCAGGGCAATCGCCCCGGATATATTGATAAAGAAGGTCCCCATTGGAAAAGTGGTGATTGCCTTCTCTGCAATCCATTTGCCCAACTGATAACGCAGAAGACTTCCAGCTGCCCCACCAAGTCCGATGAGCAGTAAATCCATCATCACCGAGCACCTCCCCTGACCCGTCTCGCAATCACTTCTCTGCCAA
>JBBRXH010000152.1:0-4512 GCA_038248565.1 Peptostreptococcales bacterium
CACCCATCTTTTGTTTATGGCATCGTAGGCTTCGTTCCAGGCGTGGTAGCCTTCAGCATAGTTTGGGGCGTAACCCTTGACCAGCCTTGTGGGGACACCCTGGCTTCTCAGCATGGCGGCAAATAGGGAAGAGAAGTCGTAGCAGATGCCGCTTTTATCTCTAAAGGTCGCATCCACAGCCGGGACATAGGAGCCGGTGAGTTTTGAGAGCTTGGAGTAATCATAATTATTATTTTTCGCCATATAATCCCAGAGGATTTTGGCTTTTTTGCCTAAATTATTGGTGGAGCTGGTAAGGTCCACAGCCTTTTGGATGGCCTTTGAATCTATGGCCCAGTTGACGTTCTGAATGGAGCCCAAATAAACGGAATTTGGATCCGCCATGGTCACCGTCATTATTTTGGAGGTGAGCACTCTATAGGAATTGCCCGTCGTGTTCTGTAGCAGGCTGACTTTATAATCTCCGTTGCCTAACTGAAGGGGATAGGTTTCTTTATTTCCGGAAGAGTTTACATCATAAAAGTATCTCTTGGTGTCCTTTTCTATCATGATTTTCATCTTTGCGGTATTATCGCTTAGATAGGTGACATGAATAACACCCTTGCTTAAATCGGTTTCATCAAAATAGTCAGAAGCATAGGCGGTCAGAGAAGAGCAGACCGCGAGGATTATTAAAAGTCCAGTCAAGAGCAATATTCTTTTATTCATGATGTCCATCTCCAGTCTAAGATCCTGCATGTAAAATAAATTTATTATAGATAATCTTAGCATGCAGAGGTCTCACTAAAGTCATAAAACAGGGTAAAATGACTATTCTTCCCAATCCGCCAGACCGTCATCGCCTGAGCTGAAATTAATAGCATTGGTCATCAGCTTTAGCATCTCAAGTTCGCTTCTGAAACGCTGGGTTTTGTTGCCTTCTATCCACTGAATGGTGCCCTGCCATGATGCGTTCTGCCTAAATTGAACATGTACCGTAAAAGTCGCTTTGTCCCCAACCTCGACTTCCAATTTTTCTTTTTTCATCGTTTTCGGCACTTCCTTCCTTTTATTTCTTATAAGTCCAAAGGTTCTGTGTTCGTGGGATGACTGGGGGAAATTGACAAAGTCAAAAAACTGATCCAGGGAGCCGAAGAATTCTCTGATGCCATGGAATTTCATGGTCAGTTCATAATATTCATTATAAAGAGTACCAGAAATATCGAAATCGTCAGTTTTATTGACCAAAATTTTAAATCTGGATATATTGCTGGAGATAAAGTCGTCTTGCAGTACTTCCATTATCAGGCACCTCCATGCTGGGCTCGATCTGTCATTCCAACTAGCTCTATAGGTTCCAGGGGTTGCAGATGCCCGGTGACCATGAGATGCTTATTGATGCAGGCTTTATTGATTTTTTGGACCAGTTTATTTAAAACCAGCTCAGTGTTCTCGAAATTGATATTGGATAAAAGCACCAGATACTGAGTCCTGCTGAATCTTGAAATCAAATCATCCTTACGCAGGGAATTCATAATAACGGTCTTAATTTTTTCCATGGAATCGCTGAGTTCCCTTGCCTGAAAGTCAGAGCCGTTATGCTTGTTAAAGCTGAGCAAAGCTATATAAACTGATTTTCCGGATCTTACAGCGGCCCTGGCATTAATGCGGTAAACCAGTTTGAAAGCCTCATAATCGCAATAGACGGCGCCGGTGTTCAACTCCACTTCTCTAAGATCCGACTTCACGATATCTATATTCTTTTCTACTGTATGTTCTTTGTTGACGATAATCTTATAGAGCCTGGTGATAGCTTCAGAAGGCTTGACGCCGACCTCTTTATAAAATAAATCCGTGACAAAATCATAATGGGTCAAAGCGTTATTGGTTTTGTTAGATGCGATGAGGGCCATGATCAGCAGCTCGTGATTCTTTTCGATGAGTGGATCGATAGCTATGGCGCTTAAACAAATCTCCTCAACCTTATTAAAATCCTGTTTCATGAAAAGCTGCTCGCATAAGGCGGCAACGCATTCCATATAGATGCGCTGGTAATAAATGGACAGGGGCACCACCCATTCCTTATAGGAGGAGTGGGTGAGGAAGTCTCCCTTATATAAGTTGACGACCTCCACATATTTTTCCAATTGCGCTTCTGCATCTATATCGGGCTTCCTGGCACTTTTCCAGGTCGATTCAAACTCATCGATATCGATGAGGTAGGAGGCGCTGGTGTTCCAGGCATAGGTGCCGTGCTTGAAGACGATATAGTCTTCCTTGGCTATCCCAAGAGTTTCCATGAGCATGGAACGTAGGCGATAGACCAAGTTTTTCAAAGCGTTGGCCGGATTATCCACGTCTTCTTCCCATAGGGCATCCATCAGCTTGTCTGGTGAAATTTCCTTATTGCGGTGGATCAGCATATATTCAAGCAGATTCCAGACCTGCTTGGACCTGCCTTTGTCGCCGGAAAGTATACGATCGCCATACTCTAGGGTGAAGTCACCGAGCATTTGAATTTTCAATACTTTGTCTTGACCATTCTCTGCTTTGTCCATAATCATACCACCTTGCCATTGGAGTGAAGAATTATGCTTAATTAAGGCGTGTATTAAATTCTACACCCCCGGATTTAAATGTGCAAGTTATAATTTTATCAAGGCCGACCTCGGGGCGGTTTGCTATATTAACGCTTTAGGAGCGAGCCAAGGATTCCGCGGACGACTTCCCTGCCGATCTGCGTGCCAAAGGAGTTCATAAAGGATTTTGCAATCCTTTCGGTTCCGGTGCTGGAAGTTCTTCTTTTGGGTGCAGGCTGGTAATACTGGGGCTGCTGCCTCTGCTGCTGTTGCCTATAGTCTTTGTCTGCAGCTTCTCTCTTCAAGGCTGCCTCAGCTTCAGAAAGTCGTTGTTTTTCTTTTCTTTCCAGGGCTTCAAAGGCTGAATCCCGATCCACCATGGTTTCATATTTATTAAAGTAGGAACTGTCGGAAATGATGGCGGCTCTCTTTTCCGGGGGAATAGTGCCAAACATGCTTTTTGGCGGAAGGACGAAAGCCCGCTCGACCATGGAAGGTCTGCCGTCCTGATCCAGGAAGGAAACCAGAGCTTCTCCAACGCGAAGATCGAGAATCGTTGCTTCCGAATCCAGTTTTGGGTTAGCTCTGAAGCTGTCCGCTGCTGCTTTGACGCTGACTTGCTCTTTTGGGGTAAAAGCACGTAAGGCGTGCTGAACCTTATTGCCCAGTTGCCCAAGGACGCTGTCCGGAATATCCGATGGATTCTGGGTGATGAAATAAACGCCGACGCCTTTGGAACGGACCAGGCGGACCACCTGCTCGATTTTATCGAACAGGGCTTTTGGCGCATCATCAAAGAGCATATGGGCTTCATCAAAGAAGAACACGATCTTAGGTTTATCTACATCTCCGACTTCAGGCAATACTTCAAAAAGCTCGGAAAGCAGCCAAAGGAGGAAGGTGGAATAAAGGGCAGGAGAGTTGTAGAGCTGCTGTGCTGCCAGAACATTGATATAGCCGTATCCGTTCTCATCGCTGCGCATGAAATCCCGGATATCCAGAGCCGGTTCGCCGAAGAACTGGTCTCCGCCCTGCTGCTCCAGGGTCAGCAGATTTCTTTGAATGGTACCGATGGACTGTTTGGTAATATTGCCATATTCCGTCGTAAATTCTGATGCGTTATCACCCACATATTTCAGCATAGCCTTCAGATCTTTAAGATCCAGTAGAAGGGTGCCTTCATCATCAGCAATTTGAAACAGGATATTCAGGATGCCGCTTTGGGTGTCGTTTAAGGATAGGAGTCTGCCAAGGAGAAGAGGACCCATATCGGATATAGTGGTCCGTACCGGATGACCCAGCTGGCCGAATACGTCCCAAAAAGCTGTAGGGAAAGCCTGAAAACTGAAATCCGTAAGCCCCAGAGTCTTTATTCTTTCGTCGAGCTTCGGATTCATCTCGCCCTCAACACATACGCTGGCGAGATCTCCCTTGATATCAGAAAGAAATACTGGTACGCCGATGGCGCTGAAAGATTCCGCCATGACTTTAAGAGATATGGTTTTTCCGGTGCCGGTAGCTCCGGCAATCAGGCCATGGCGGTTGGCCATCCTGGGCAGTAGATAAACCTCTGTATCGCCCTTTGCAAACAACAGTTGCTTTAAATCGTTCATTTGAAAAGCCTCCTTTTGTTATTCGGATTATTTATGATTGCAAGAATACTATTCATATGTACTCTATACTATTCTATCTTCTTGCTGATCATATCGTAATTGATGCTGTAGAATTTGGCGCTGTCTCCGGAAATCAGTCCGTCCTGATAAAGTTTGAGAATGCTGGCATCCATGTTGCGCATACCTTCATCCGATGAGGCATAGACAACGGAATCAATTTGATGAATTTTTGATTCACGGATCATATTTCTGATCGCACTATTGACGAACATGACTTCAAATGCAGGCACCAGTTCTCCCTTGGTGGAGGGGATCAGTTGCTGGGAAATTACTGCTTGCAG
>JBBRXH010000153.1:0-4475 GCA_038248565.1 Peptostreptococcales bacterium
GCCAGAATCAGGACTCAAATTTCCGCAGTTCACACTAAAGCAGATCTGGATAAGGCAATTCAGGCCTTTAAAGACGTCCGGGAAGAATTATTGGGGTAGACTAAGGCTACAAAATCTTAAAGCAGCTAATGGAATAGATTAACTTTCAAAAAAACAGAATAAATAATAGGGGGGTCTCATTATGAAACAGTTGAAAGTCTCGGCGATAATTATTGTAATACTAATCCTGTTTTCTGCCTGCTCATTGATAGGAGGACCAACGTCTCCAGGCAGTGATGGCAATTCATCGGCCACGATGGATCGTTATGCTGCTACCGAAATCAAGGATTATAAAGGCATCAGGCTGGATCCTTCAGTCGGACCCAGGGACAATTCCATCAAAGGCTTACAGAACGTGGATATCGCGACCTATAGATTAAACGTTACCGGCCAGATCAATAAGCCGACCACCTTGAGCTATGACGAAGTTCTCGCACTGCCCAGTTATGAAAGACTGATCATACTCCACTGCGTCGAGGGCTGGGATGCCACGGTGCTTTGGAAAGGAGTCCGATTAAAAGATGTTATCGATTTAGCAGGGGCTGAAACTTCTGCTGACACGGTTATTTTTCATTGCGTAGATGGCTATACAACTTCCATGCCACTTCAGTCAATTCTTGACAAGGACATGCTTCTGGCTTACTCATCCAATGGGATCGATTTGCCGCCATCCCTCGGCTATCCATTTATAGTTGTCGCAGAAGATAAGCTGGGCTATAAGTGGGCCAGATGGGTAACCGAAATAGAACTCTCTTCCAATGCCTATTACCAGGGCTATTGGGAAAAGAACGGTTATGATAACACTGCGGATGTACCTGCAAGCAGGAAATAGGGTGAGTTGATTACTTAAAAGTTGAAATTTTAAAAGGCTGTAGCTTTGACCATTTGCTGCAGTCTTTTCTTTGTTGACCAAAATACACAATCTTCGATCATAATAGCCTAGTGCAATGAAAAAGCTCTTAAAATAAAGATTTGAATAAATTACATAAAATACTAAAAATATATATTAATATTATTATATTTATATATAAAGTCAAAGTTCAAACAATATATTGACAAATTGTATAAATTAGATTATTATGATAGTAACTAAATAAACTGAAATTTTAGTAATCTGTCTTGACAAAAAGAATGCGCAGATTTAATCCACATTCATATATGAAGAAAGGAAGTATAAAAATGAATCTGTCAACGAAAGCGATCGTCTCAAATTCAGACATGATTAAGAATTATAAAACCTGTAGAGACGCAGCACAAAGCATGGGCAAAATCTTTGTATTAAAAAACAATCAGCTAGATGCTGTATTGTTTTCAATCTCTGAGTATGAAAGGGTATCAGAAATGATTGAATATCTTGAAAACCATGAAGAAAAAGATATAGCTAAGATAATCGATTCCTTACCCAAGTGCGTATTTAGAAAAAAACCTTCGATTGAAGTGTTAGGAAATGAAATTTAACAAGATAAATGCTGGTTTGATTTTAAAAAACTGGAAATTTTTTCAGATTATGAATGATGATTTTAAGAAAGGGTGATGAAAAATGTTGTGGACAATTGCAGTAATACTAATAGTTTTATGGTTGCTGGGGATAGTGACTTCTACTACTTTGGGAGGTTTTATTAATGTTCTTCTTGTTGTAGCGGTAATTATGATTCTGGTGCGCATTATCAGCGGAAAAAAAATAATCTAAAGGGGGACAAAATATGATAAATGAGATAAAAAGCAGTACCGATGAAAAGAGTTTTACTACGAGAAGAGCAGTGTATTACATACTGGGTGTTTTGGAAGTTCTACTCGCATTTCGATTAATATTCAAACTTTTGGGAGCAAATCCGGGAAGCGGATTCGTCGCTGGCATATACTCGATTTCTCAAGTTTTTCTTGCACCGTTTCACGCAATTTTCAGGACTGCAACCTCTCAAGGCATTGAGACAAAAGCGGTACTGGAACCTGGCACGATAATAGCCATGGTCGTTTATGCGCTGATTGCCTGGGGAATCGTCAAATTAATTACTATCATAAGGGAACGCAATGAAGTTCAAGTATAACTCGTGAAGTTATATGGCTTCCTGCCATAATTTTCTGATCAAAGAGTGACTTGCCATTGAAAGAAGAGGATAAACAATGAAATTATTTAAAAAAGCACGATTCATGCCATTGCTGCTGATACTGCTGCTGATACTCGTGATGACCGCACCTACCATGATTTTAGCTGCGGAGCCCACAGTAAACCTTGGCTCCACATCGGACTACGCAGTACTTGCAGGGTCAACGATAACCAATACCGGAACTACCGTCATCAATGGCAGCGGCGGAGGCAATGTAGGACTCTATCCGGGGACCATATTTACTGGAGAGACCAGCGCTACCATCAGCGGGGCAGTACATTTAGCTGACGCAGCAGCTGGTTTAGCCAAGGATGACCTAGTTATCGCCTATGATGATGCCGTAGGAAGGCTGCCAGTCACTAGAATCCCGACTGAACTTGGAGAAACAACCTTAACACCGGGAGTCTATGATTCGGCCGACGGTACTTTCCAAATCACCGGCACCCTAACATTGGATGCTCAAGGAGACCCGGATGGCGTATTCATATTTAAAACAGCTTCAACGCTGATCACGGCATCTGACAGCAATGTTGTTCTGACAGATGGGGCAAGATACTGCAGAACCTTTTGGAGCGTAGGCTCTTCAGCGACTTTGGGAACAAATTCTCACTTCGTAGGACACATCTTTGCAATGAGCTCCATTACGGCTACTACCGGTGCTACGGTCCAGGGACAGCTTCTGGCCCACAACGGCGCGGTCACACTTGACAGCAATACCATAACCAATGGCGTTTGTGATACGGCGGTTATTACACCGGTTCCTGTTGTTCCTGTAACTACAGTCGCTGCGGTTGGGCAGGAACTTCCGACAACAAATACAAATTTGTATAATTACCTCCTGATCGGCGCCGTTTTATCTCTGTTGGGAGCGTTAGGCTTTTTAAGCATGAAGCAAAATGGATAATCCAAAAGTTCGTTTAAAAAAAATCTCGATCAAAAAAGCCTTATCCTTAGGATTAATCATCCTGGGGATGGGGTTTATCTCGTGGGCTTTGATAGGCATTTGGACCACCTACCATAATTCGGAAGAAGCCCAGAACAGACATTATGCTTTTCCCACAGCCTTTGCAGCAGAATTAATCAGAATTAAGGGAGAAGCCACAAAATCCGTTGAATCCCTTATGAGTCTATATCCGGAATACCCAAAACAAGGCGACAGTATTGGCAACCTAACAATCCCTGTGCTGGATAAAACCCTTCCAATAATTGAGGGAACCGGTGAACAGGAATTGAAGGATGGCGCAGGTCACTTCTCCGGAACTGCACTTCCGGGAGAAGACGATAATTGCATCATTTCCGCACATCGCGATACCTACTTTCGCGGACTGGGCCGTATTGTGGTGGGAGATTTACTGATTGCTGAAACCTCAGCCGGAGTATTCACTTATAGTGTAACGGGCATGCGAATCGTTGATGCAGACGACAGGACGGTTATAGTCCCAACGGATCATGCTGTCCTGACGCTAACCACCTGTTATCCTTTCGATTTTATCGGAAGCGCTCCAGATCGCTATATCGTTTCGGCGGATTTAGTGACCAATAAATAAGATATTATTAAAAGACAAACAAAAGGCGACGGATACGTCGCCTTTTGTTTGCTTTTTGACTACAAGAAATTTTAAACTATAACATTTAACTTAATAAAATTTAAACTCAAACCGTTAAACCTCAGATCTATACCTTCGTTAAAGCAGTTTTCTTTCTGGCATATTCCTCATCGTCAATTTCGCCCTTAGCATATCTCTCGCTGAGAATATTCAGCGCATTACTCAAATTCTGGGAAGCAGGAGTCTGAAAGCCAGAATAGCCTGCACCGCCTGAATGCAGTTTTGCATTTCGCGATAATAGAACGACTAAATATATTAACAATCCAAGAAAAACCAACCCAATAAAAAACATAAACACCCCTCCAAATAAACCCATATGGCCGAAGCCACCAAATTCTCCATATCTCATCATGATTATAATCCCCTTTCAAACAAAACTGATTCTTTGATTTAAGTTAATGATATCATGCAATTGTGAAGATAGTATGAAGGTTCTGTGAATATAGAATGTTTATTTGGATTTGATTATTCTAAAGTAATGGACTACCTGTTTGGATAAATGAGAGAAGCTGTCCATCCTTCAGGGTAATCAAGGGCAAATCCATCTCCATGATAGGTCTGCATACCCGCCTTAGGATCCTGAGGTCTCCCGCAGCCAGAGAGAAATATCAGAAGAAATACAATCAAAAGTAAAAAAAAAAGACTTCTTCATCTTCATGATTAAATCCTCCTTTTATCGGGTTTAAGTGATGGTGGGCGGTATAGGACTCGAACCTACGAC
>JBBRXH010000154.1:0-4460 GCA_038248565.1 Peptostreptococcales bacterium
CCCTCATGTTCCTGGCCTGGATGGCCTATGTCTATAAACACGATCTGAATCACTTTGTCCAGTATGCGGTCAGGGTCTGGGATGTCGCACTGCCACCAGTGCTTCTTGATAACAAAGCGGAGCTTCTTGATAATAAAACTGAAGCTTCTGCTATAAGAACAGAAGCTATGGAAAAAGTGGCTCTCAAAGGCATCAGGCTCACCGCCGAATTCTTCAAAAGCTTGGGACTTCCCGTCAGCCTTACAGAAGCCGGGATCCCTTCTGACAAATACGCCGAAATGGCCGCAAAAGCCACCTCCGTAACCGGGGGCATCATCGGCAATTTTGCGAAATTGACTACGGAAGATGTTTTAAATATTTATAAGATTGCAGAAGCATATTCGCCACATATTTAACTTTGCCCTTATTCTAAACCTGGGCTGGATAAGAGAATCGGCCCTATTCCAAATTGGAACGCACTGCGTTCCAATTTGAGCTGGACCCATTGTGGCGAATTTTCTTTGACGAAGAAGGTCGAAAATATAATAGCAAGTTATATTCAAAATTATGTTATGATTTTAGGTAGAAGAAATGAAACGAGGTGTCATTCATGGAAGCAATGGATATAGACTTATACCAGGATGTCAAAAGTATTTTGGAGACCGCTAGGTCAAAGGCATTCTCGTCTGTCAATTCTGCCATGGTTGAAGCTTATTGGGAGATTGGCAAGAAAATCTTTGAAAAGCAAGGCGGCGCAGATCGGGCTGAATATGGCGTAGGTTTGGTAAAAGAATTGTCAACAAAGTTGACGACCGAGTTTGGCCAGAGTTTTTCCATGAGAAATGTAAATTATATGCGTTCTTTTTATACAACTTTCCCAAATGTGAACGCACTGCGTTCACATTTGAGCTGGACCCATTTTCGCCTTTTGATCAGGGTCGAAAATGAGAAGGCAAGGCAGTTTTACCTTGATGAATGTGCGAAGTCGAACTGGAGCACCCGGCAGCTGGAAAGGCAAATAAACTCTTTCTTCTACGAAAGGATTTTGTCAAGCAAGGACAAGGATTCCGTGCGCAGTGAAATCTTTTCCCTGGAGAAGAGCAAGGTGCCTGAAGATTTTATCAAAGATCCCTATGTTCTTGAATTTCTGGGCCTTGAGCAGTCACCCAATTTATATGAAAAGGATCTCGAGAAGGCTCTCACTGAGCATCTCCAAAAGTTTTTGCTCGAATTAGGCGATGGGTTTTCCTTCGTAGCCAGGCAAAAATGGATTTCTTTTGATGGTCGGCATTTTTTCATCGATTTGGTATTTTATAACTATATCTTGAAGTGTTTCGTTTTAATCGACCTAAAAGTGGGCGATCTGACCCATCAGGATTTAGGCCAGATGCAGATGTATGTCAACTTCTATACCCGTGAGATGATGAATGAAGGCGATAACCCGCCTATCGGTCTCGTACTCTGTGCCGACAAAAATGAAGCCATCGTCAGGTATACGCTTTCAGAAGAAAATACCCAGATATATACCTCTAAATATAAACTCCTGCTGCCAACAGAAGAAGAACTCAAAAGAGAATTGGAGTCAGAATGCGAGTTCCTGATCAGAGAAGGCCGTCTTAACTGGTCCTAAATATTTCTCTGCATCTCCCCAAGTTCTGATTTTAGGGTCTCAATCAGGCAGTCCGGCGCCAGCACCTTGGCCATGCTGCCAAGACTTAAAATCCAGGCTGTTAGCTCAGGCGTGTTTTCCATACTCGCCGACATGATCAGATATCCTTCGCTATCCCAGGAGTTTTCCTGTTCGTCTCCCCAGATGCGTTCACTCACATAATTGGATAACGGAGGGGCGACTCTGATTTTGACCTCCATCTTGTCGCCTTTGAATATCTGATATTTGCCCACATGATCTCTGAGATTAAAGGATTTCGGCATTAAGAATGCTTCTTCCAGCACTTCCAAATCCAGTATACGGCTCAGCTTGAATCCGCGGATTTCATCTCTAAGCTGGCAAAATGCGATGCAGTACCAGGCGTTTTTATAGGCAACCAGTCCGTAGGGATGGATGATGCGATAGGTCTTTTCATTTCTGTTGGAGAAATAGACGATTTCAATCTTCTTCTTCTCGATCATCGCCGCACTGATCTTCTGGTACTTGTCCTTCTGGTTTCTAATGTCGCTTCTGATCTGGTCTTCCTGGTAGTAGACTGTATCGGATTCGCTGATGTTCATGGGGATATCGCCTGCGGTGACGATTTTATCCACTGCAAAGTTGAATTCCCTGCTGAAAACATATTTGGGGTCCCGGGCAAGATATTCCCGGGCCGTACTCAAGGCGCTTATTTCCTCTTCATTGAGTCTCGGCACTTTTATAATACAGTCCTGCGGCGCGTAATATCCCCCATGCTTCCCTGATATGCTCTCAATGTAGATTCCTGCCAGCTCCAGGTCGCTCTTGTATTCCCTGACCATCCTTGGAGACACTTCAATTTTCTCTGCGATTTCACCGATCTTCATCAGTTGGCCATTTCTGGCCTGAAGCATAAACAGCATTCTAAGACAATTGCTCACTCTGCTCATTGGAAACCTCCCTATAAAAAAATGTCTCCCTTGAAATTAAAAAATATGATACAATTCAGCTTGTGTTATTCAAAGGAGGATGTTTAGTTGAAAAAGTATGATTTATTATGGGCACTGGTTATTGCCGGGCTCCTGGCTGTTATAGCGATCCCTACCTCGCGGGGGATTATTATCGCCTTCACTTCGGTCCATCCCTATATCGGCGGGTTTATTAAATTTGCAATTCTGGCCAGTATCGGAGAACTGCTCGCTCTTCGGATTGGAACCGGAAAATGGTCAAGGCCGGTGGGGTTCATTTATAGAGCCGCTGTCTGGGGCTTCCTGGGCATAGTTATCGCTTTGATCTTTCCGGTATTCGCCGGTGGGGTTAATGGCGCCCTGGAAAAGGGACTTCTGCCCGGTCAGGGTTCAACTCTCGCCTTCGCATTTTTTACCAGTCTGATTATGAATCTGACTTTTGGGCCGTCGATGATGATCTTTCACAGACTCACAGACACTTATATCGATCTCAGATTTAATAAATCAGCTGATCCCGTCACCGTAAAGCGCATTATTCAGCAGGTGGATTGGCCAGGTTTTTATAGTTTCGTCATCTTTAAAACTATTCCCTTTTTCTGGATCCCAGCCCATACGATTACTTTTATGCTTCCGCCGGAATATAGGGTGCTCATGGCTGCCGTGCTGTCTTTGGCTCTCGGCTTGCTGCTGTCTTTGGCCAAAAAATTATAGTCTCGCAATCTTGCTCTCATTATAATACAAAGCCGCCTTCTGTGCCTGGGGCAGATAATTTTCAGGAATATCGATGGTGATGACTTCCTTATGCCTTGCATAGTAAGTGGCTTTATGAAAATCCGTTATGATCAGCCTGTTGTCAGGGGTGAGCTCCGCACCGATAAAAAAATCCGAATAGGCGTCGCACTGCCTGATTTCGTCGTTGAAGTAGATCCCTCTTTCAGAAAGAACGATCTCATTTTCGCCATCTCTCCAGGCGGCAAAAACTTTTGTCTGATCCAGCATTTCCTTTGCCACACTCCTGTTGTTTCTTAGAATTACCCAGGCGACGATACCGCTGATCATGATAAAAAAGCCGACAAGACTAATGGCAAAGCCGCCAGCCCAAAGATCCATGCCGGTGGTAAAAGGAAATGGCATAAGGACGATGCCAAGTACGGTCATGATCTTTGATGTTTTGATCATTCTGCTCAGCCCATCATATTTTTTTTGAAGGTTGCTCATCTTAACACTCCTCGTATGGCTATTATTTGCACTTTTAGTGCCTCTACTGCCAAAGCTTAATTTGCAAGGTTTGATTACTTCCATATTAATTCAATATAAGCTTTAATTCAAGCCATTGTGCCATAAACTAAACAAGCCATAAACCGGCGAGCCCTGGTGGCACGCCGGTTTATGGTCTTGAGGAGAAAAAGGTTATATAAAAGTAGGAGAAGCGCTATTGAGTCGGCCCATAATTTTACCGAATTAGTATTTGATCATAAACTTCCGGATAATCTTGACCAGGTCATCATAGCCGGCAGTAAATTGTTCCAGGGTCACGTTCACTGCGCCGTAGGTGTCAAAGTTTTCAACCTCCATATGGTCGTAGGCCTTGATGAAGTCGGGCAGCTTTCTCAGTTCTGCAATATAGGCGGGATCCACCGGATTGTCTATACGGGAGATCACCTCCACATCGGATTCATTGAATCTCTTTTGGTATTTGTAAGGGATGGTCATGAGCATATCTCCGCCGATGAACTCGGACCATTGGAGATGACTCCTATAGGCTGCAGCCAAAAGTTTGGTCTTGTAGCCCTTTTCTTTATAGATGCCGTAAGCCTTCTTCATGCAGGCTATACCAGCATAATTCAGGGCGCAGGGATCGATGGCCAGATTTTCCTTCTCAACGA
>JBBRXH010000155.1:0-4455 GCA_038248565.1 Peptostreptococcales bacterium
GCATCATCAAAAAACATCTCATAAAAATCTCCGAGTCTAAAAAACAGGATGCAGTCTTTATGCTGTTCCTTGATTGACATATATTGTTTCATCATTGGCGTCAGATCCATTATTCTACCCCGCGGATTATATTTTTTCAGCCAACAAGCTAAAGGTATTGGCCTTGACTATTCTAACGGCTATAATATTCCCTATTTCTGACTTATTCACTTTCACATTAACAAGCTTATTGCTTTCTGTCCTGCCTGAGTAAATGGATGGATCCGTTTTACTCGGCCCTTCAATCAGAACATTTACATCTTTACCGATATAAGCCTTGTTCTTGGCTGCTGCGGAGTCATTCAAAAGTGAGACCAATCTATTGAACCGCTGGTGTTTTAGGGCTTCCGGGATTTGGTCCTTATAGGTTTCAGCTGGGGTACCCTGCCGAACTGAGTATAGAAAAGTAAAGGCCGTATCAAAACCGATACTTTTTACAAGATCCAAGGTGTCCAAAAAGTCGGTTTCCGTTTCTCCCGGAAAACCTACGATGAAATCCGTCGAGATAGCTATATCCGGAACGGTCTGTCTTAGTTTTTTAACAAGCTCAAGATAGTCTTCCCTGGTATAATTTCGGTTCATTTTATTTAGGACTGCATTGCTTCCCGATTGTATAGGAAGATGTATATAATTAGCCAGCTTATCACACTGCTTATAGGCTTCTATAAGATCATCGGATAAATCCTTTGGGTGAGAGGTCATAAATCTGATGCGTGAAAGTCCATTAATCTCATTGAGCTTATAAATCAGTTGCGCGAAGCTCATATCAAATTCACAATTGTTGCCATAGGAATTAACATTCTGTCCAAGCAATGTGACTTCAATAACGCCGTTAGCTACCAATTGGTTTATTTCATTAATGATATCTTCCGGATTTCTACTGCGTTCCCTGCCTCTGGTATAAGGGACGATACAGTAGGAACAAAAGTTGTCGCAGCCATACATGATATTCACAAAGGCCTTAAAGTTATATTTTCGCTTTACCGGAAGACCTTCCGCGATGCTGCCATTTTCATCCCAAACATCAATGGTTTTTATTCTTTCGTTAATGGAGTTCTCCAGAAGCTTTGGAAATTCGTGAATATTGTGGGTGCCGAAAATCAAATCAACCCATGGGTACTTACTTTTAAGTTTATCCACGATATGCTGCTGCTGCATCATGCAGCCGCAAACGGCAACTGTAATCAAAGGATTTTCGAGCTTTAGCTTTTTAAGTTGTCCCAAAGTGCCGAAAAAACGTTCATCCGCATGTTCACGTACGCTGCATGTGTTGATGATAATCACTGCTGCAGATAATTTTGATGGGCTTTCAGAGTAGCCCATCTGTTCCAGCATACCAGCTAATTTTTCAGAGTCATGCTCATTCATTTGACAGCCGAAGGTGGTTATATGGTAAGTTTTATTCTCCAATTGATAGTCCTCCGAGATTACGATGTGGTTAACGTCAGGTATTTTTCAAGACCGATTTTTAGGAGTTCCATAGCGCGTTTTAAATCTTTGGTATTTAAAACATAGGCAATTCGGATTTCATCCCTGCCTAATCCTTTAGTCTCATAAAAGCCCTCGACTGGAGCGAACATGACGGTTTCACCACGATCATCAAACGCTGTAAGCATGAATATCAGAAATTCCTCAGTATCCTTTACCGGTAATTTTGCCGTTAAATAGAATGCTCCAGAAGGTTTTTGGCAGACAACCCCTTCAATTTGGCTTAAATAGTCATAGACGACGTCCCTTCTCTTCTGATATTCCTTAATAACATCGTCAAAATATCCGTCTTGAAGGTTATAGAGCGCTACCGCACCATACTGATCCAGAGTGGGACTTGCCAGCCTGCCTTGGCATAGCTTCATGAGATGATCCTGAAGCTCCTTATTTCTGGTAATAACCGCCCCGATTCGTGCGCCACAGGCGCTGAACCGTTTTGAAATACTATCGATAAGAATTACGCGATCTGTAATATCCGGAAGCTGCCCAAAACTTGTCATCGGGCTGCCGTCATAGACGAATTCCCTATAAACTTCATCGGAAATGATAAACAAATCATGCTCCTTGGCAATATCGGCTATCATTCGCATTTCGTTCTTTGAGAGCACTGTCCCTGTTGGATTTCCTGGATTTGTAAGGAGTATAGCTCTGGTTCGTTTTGTGATTTTGCTCTCTATATCTTCTTTTTTGGCAAAATGGAACCCATCTTCAGCTTTAGTTGTAAGCGGAACAATTTTAGCGCCTGTTCCTTTAACAAAAATACTATAATTTGAATAGAATGGTTCTGGAATTATTATTTCATCGCCCTCATTGGTAATGCAAAGCATAGTAAATGTAAGCGCTTCGCTGCCCCCCTGAGTGATAATGATATCATCGGTGTCATAGTAAATCTTATGTTTTTCATAATATTTACGCATAGCTTCGATAAGCTCCGGAATACCCTGTGAAGGCATATAAGCCAACACTTCCTGATCAAAATGTTTTAATGCATCAAAAAAAACTTTAGGCGTTTTAATGTCAGGTTGTCCAATGTTCAGATAGTATACTTTTTTGCCTTTTCTTTCAGCTTCAGCTGCATATTTATAAAATTTTCTTATGGGAGAATGCTCCATCTGTTCGAGTTTTTTAGAAAATTTCATTGTTTTCCTCCTAAATATTCGTGTGCTTCCTGCACGATTTGTTCGTAATGCTCTATTATGATCTCGGATATATCTCCGGTTTTTTGAAGAAATAATAAAAACTCAATATTCCCTTTCGCCCCAGTAACTGGAGAGTAAGTTATGCCTTGCACTGCAAGGCTGTTCGCCAATGCATAGCTGATTACATTCTTTAAAACTTCCAGGTGAATTGTTTTATCCCGAACAATACCATTTTTCCCAACCTGGTTTCTGCCCGCTTCAAATTGAGGTTTTACCAGACATACAACTTGACCATCGTCTTTTAGCAAAGTCGATGCTACCGGAAATACATGCCTTACTGAAATAAAGGATACATCAATGGAAATAAAGTCGAGTGGCTCAAGTATTTTGTCAACATCCAGATAACGGATATTTGTTTTTTCCATATTTACAATTCTGGGGTCATTTCTTAACTTCCAATCGAGCTGCCCATAACCAACATCGATGGTATATACCTTTAAAGCACCATTTTGAAGCATAAAATCAGTAAATCCTCCCGTAGAAGCGCCGATATCCATACAAATTAAGCCATTTAAATTCAGATTAAATGATTTAAAGGCTTTTTCCAATTTAAGTCCGCCTCTGCTAACGTAGGGACATAAATTTTCTTTAACATGAAGCGCCGCATTCACGTCAACCATTGCCCCTGGTTTATCACAGCGCTGATTATCCGCATAGACGATACCGGCCATAATTGAGGCTTTAGCTCTTTCTCTTGACTGAAAATACCCCTTCTCAACGAGAAGGGCATCAATTCTTTCCTTCAATAATCTCACACACCTTATCCGCTATACTATTAACATCCAGATTATAGAGCTTTTCAAGCTCAGATATGCTGCCATGTTGGATGAACTTATCGGGCCAGCCCAAGGTATGAACTGAGATATCGGTGATCCCATTTTCTGCAAAGGCCATAAGTACAGTGCTGCCGAATCCCCCACAAATAGTGTTATCCTCAATTGTGATTACCCGTTTGGTTTTTTGTGCACTTTCAATGATTGTAGCATAATCGAGTGGTTTGACAAATCTGGCATTGATCAGTTCAACATCTTTTCCTCTATTTTTAAGCTCAATAGCCGCCTTACTGGCGTTGACCATCATTTTACCAACAGCTATTATAGTAGCATCTTTGCCCTCTATTAAGACTTCTGAAGAACCATCAATTGGCTTTATAGCATAATTTGAAAATTCAGCGATCTCTCCCCGTGGATATCTGATGGCACAAGGCGTTTTTAGGTTAATTGCATACTCTAACATGGCAGAAAGTTCAATCCCGTCTTTTGGCGCCATCATTGTTATATTAGGCATGGATGACAGATAGGATAAATCGAATACGCCGTGATGTGTTTCGCCGTCTGCGCCGACATTGCCGGCTCTATCGATGGCGAATACCACGGGTAATTTCTGCATGCAGACATCCAGTAATATTTCATCATATGCACGCTGGAGGAAAGTAGAATATATAGCAACAATAGGCTTCATACCGTTTAAAGCTAGCCCGGCAGCGAAACTCACCGCATGCTGTTCTGCTATACCCACATCAAAGGTCCTGTCCGGAAAAAGTTTGGTAAAAATCTCAAGACCGGTTCCTTCTATCATAGCGGCACTTACGGCAACGATACTTGAATCAAGTCTTGCCATTTCGATTAGTTTTTTGCCGAATACCTGAGAATAGGCATCTGCTGATGAAGCGGAAATCATTTCACCGGTAGAAGCATCAAATGGTCCGACTCCGAGTACTTTTGATGGA
>JBBRXH010000156.1:0-4427 GCA_038248565.1 Peptostreptococcales bacterium
TACATCGCTTTTATTATAAACTATACGGCATATTTCACGGAAATTTTCAGGGCTGGCATTCTATCTATAGAAAAAGGACAATTTGAAGCATCAAAAGCCCTCGGTATGTCCTATCCGCAGACCATGTGGCGAATAATCATCCCCCAGGCGCTTAAACGCGTACTGCCTCCTGTTGGCAACGAATTCATTACACTGATTAAAGACACATCTTTAGTCATGGTCATAGCAATACCGGATATCATGAGAAATACTAAAGAAATCGTATCCAGAGAAGCGTCGCCGGCGACATTTATTATCGCAGCGGTTATCTATCTGATTCTGACTTATGGTATTGTTTTTATCTTCAGTAAGACAGAAAAAAAATTATCTTATTACGATTAGAGAGCAGAGGTTTTTATGAAAGTTGTCAAATTACAGAACATCGAAAAATCCTTTGGTCATGTCAAGGCGTTAAAGGGTGTTAACCTGGAAATCAATAAAGGGGAAATAGTGTCGATTATTGGTCCGTCGGGTTCCGGTAAAAGCACGCTGCTTCGCTGTATGAACCATCTTGAAAAAGCTGAAATGGGAGAAATAGAGCTCCTGGGTATACCGCTTACTGTCAATGACATGAATCAAAGAACAAAATATATCCCTGAAAAGGAACTGAGAAAAGTAATACAGCGGGTTGGCATGGTATTTCAGAGTTTCAACCTTTTTCCGCATAAATCTGTACTTGAAAATGTTATAGAAGCGCAAGTAACGGTTAAGAAAACCTCGCTAGTAGTTGCAACGGAAATTGCTCTGGAACTTCTTTCCAAAGTGGGTCTTGAAGACAAAGCAAAAGCCTTCCCAGCACAATTATCAGGGGGGCAGAAACAGAGGGTTGCTATTGCAAGAGCCCTTGCTATGAGCCCTGATATCATGCTCTTTGATGAACCTACGTCAGCGCTGGATCCGGAATTGATTGGCGAAGTGCTTCAAGTTATAAAAAAACTTGCTTTGGAACATATGACTATGGTCGTTGTAACTCACGAAATGGCCTTTGCCAAAGAAATCTCGGACCGGGTCATTTTTATGGATGAGGGATTAATTCTTGAGGATGGCAAGCCGGATGATATTTTTGTGAATCCTGCTCATCCGAGGATTAAAACTTTTATCGATAAAATGATTTAGCAGAGAAATAAACCTTAAAATAATTTAATGCTATGGAAATTTCCGATAAAAGCATGTCTCATTCCGGGATGTTTATGCTATAATTATGACAATCTAAAACTAAGGAGGGATAGCGTGAATGTTGAAGCAAAGATTCTAAACATCGATTTGACGAACGGGACTTATGACATTGAAACATTACCTGCGGAAACTTACAGAAAATATCCGGGAGGCTCAGCACTGGGGATGTATCTGATGCTGCGTGAAATGAAGCCAGGCATAGAGCCCCTGTCGCCGGAGAATATGCTGATATTTTCAGTATCACCGCTGACGGGGATTCCCATCAGCGGACAGAGCCGAATGTGCGTGACCACGAAGAGCCCGCTGACAGGAACGGCCGGAGATTCTCAGGTTGGAGGGTTCATCCCAGCGCACCTGAAGGGCAACGGTTATGACAGCATCGTATTTCGGGGAAAAGCCAAAAACCCGGTCTATATCTATATAGACAAAGACAAGGTGGAGATTAGGGACGCAAAGAACCTGTGGGGTAAAATCACAGGAGAAGCCGAGGAGATCATAGCCGGCGAGCTTGAGGAGACGAGGACGGAGTCCTCCATCATCGGACCTGCCGGAGAGAATATGGTGAGCTTTGCGGCCATCATGCACATGAAGAACAGAGCCAACGGAAGAAACGGCGTGGGCGCAGTCATGGGATCAAAGAACCTGAAGGCGCTGGTGGTTAAAAAACAGCCCCCCTGCAAGCCGGCTGACCCAATAGGCATGAAAGAGCTGACGCTGAATGTGAAGGAACGTATAGCGGCCAATGCGGTCATGGTGGATACCCATGTGAACGGAACGGCAGGGGTACTGGACTTTCATATTGGAGAAGGCTTCATGCCGAGTTACAACTGGACAAAGGGGACCATGACGGATGCAGAGAATATTACAGGGGCAACCATCACGAGTACCATTTTAAAAGAACGGGATACGTGTTTTGCCTGCGCAATCCGGTGCAAGCCTGTTATTGAAATCGAAGGCAGGGCAAAGCCGGAATACGGAGGCCCGGAGTATGAGACCCTGGGGACCTTCGGCACCTACTGCGGGAATTCAAATCTTTCCGATATCTGCGCGGCCAATCAGCTTTGCAATATGTACGGTCTTGATACCATCTCCTGCGGAGCGACGATTGCCTTTGCCATGGAGTGCTTTGAAAAAGGCCTGCTCACCACAGCTGATACGGATGGACTTGAACTCAGATTCGGAAACGGATCGGTGTTTGAGCCGCTGATCAAAAAGATCGCAAACAAAGAACCGGGCATAGGAGCCCTGCTGGCCCTGGGCAGCGCTAAGGCTGCAGAGATCATAGGCAAAGGCGCCGGTGAGTATGTCATGGCCTGCAAGGGACAGGAGATGCCTGCCCATATGGTGCAGATGAAGCCGAACCTTGCGGTGAATTATGCGGTCAACAATTTCGGGGCTGACCACCAGTCCTCTGAGCACGACCCAGCGCTGATGGCAGCGGACGATGCCAACGACTGGATCTGGATCAATCAGCTGGCGAAATTCGAGAAATGCGAAGCCTATGGGGTGCTTGATGCCAATAAGGCGAGATTTGCCCTGGAGACCCAAAAGTTCTATTCCCTGATGGACAGCCTGTGTCTATGTCAGTTTGCCTGGGGACCGGCCTGGCAGCTGTATGGGCCATCGGACCTTTTGCTGCTTTGCAAATACGGGGCAGGCTGGGATGCCAGCCTTGAGGAACTGCAGGAGGCAGGGGAGAGAAGGATCAACATGATGCGGCTCTTCAATGTCAGAGAAGGCTTCAGCAGAGCCCAGGACATCCTGCCGGAGCGCATGTTCATTAAAATGCCCGACGGACCTAATGCAGGGGTTGGGATAGAGAAAGAGGACTTTGAAAAGGCCCTGGATGCCTATTATGAATTTGCAGGCTGGGATAAGGCTACGGGAATACCGACAGCGGAGACCATCAAACGCCTGGGTCTCGATTGGATTAAATAATTTTCATGGTTGAATAGGCAAAAAACCATTGCATATCAAATAATTCTATAGTATAGTTGATAAGGATATTCTGAAGTCCAGAATATCCTTATTAATTCGGTAAATCAAAAATACACACACCTTGAGACTTAAAAGCGGGTGCCTTACAAAAGGACGCTTTGAGGATGACCATGGTGGAGGTAAAAAACCAGGAGGAAAAAAATATGGCAATTATTTCAATGAAACAACTACTCGAAGCCGGTGTTCATTTCGGACATCAAACCAGGAGATGGAATCCTAAAATGGCTCCCTATATCTTCACTGAAAGAAACGGGATCTATATTATTGACCTTCAAAAGACCGTTAAAAAAATTGATGAAGCCTATGCATTTATGAAACAGGTCGCTGAAACCGGCAGACCCATTTTATTTGTAGGAACCAAAAAGCAGGCTCAAGGTGCAATCGCTGAAGAGTCCAGAAGAGCCGGAATGTTCTATGTCAACGAAAGATGGCTCGGCGGAATGCTCACAAATTATAAGACGATCTCCATGAGAATAAAGAGACTGAACGATATCAAGGCAATGGAAACAGATGGAACTTTCGAAGCGCTGACTAAAAAGGAAGTCATTAAATTAAGAGGCGAACTTGAAAAGCTTGAGAAATTTCTCGGTGGAATAAAAGATATGAAGGGTATGCCAGCTGCAATTTTCGTAGTTGACCCCAAAAAGGAAAGAATAGCTGTCAAGGAAGCAAGAATCCTTGGAATTCCTATTATTGGTATTGTAGATACCAACTGCGATCCCGACGATGTCGACTTTATAATTCCGGCAAATGACGACGCTATTAGAGCGGTTAAATTAATTGCCGGTAGAATGGCTGATGCCATCATAGAAGCAAATCAGGGCGAGTCTTTTGATGAAGGCGAAGCCAGCCAGAAAGAGGCCATAGTTGTTGAGGCAAGGCCTGCGACCCATAGACCTGAAGCGCCAAAACCAATTGCGCCAAAACCTTTAGAAGAGGTTTCTGAGCAGAAAGTTCAAGTAGAAGTGGTGGCGGAAGTTGCTGCTGTAGAGCCTAAAGTAGAAGTAAAACCAGCTGAAGAAGTTATCGAAACTAAAGAAACAGTAGAGCCAGTTTCTACTGAAGCCGTAAAAGTAAGAAAACCAAGAGCTAAAAAAACTGAAGAAGCTGCCGAATAATAGAGCGGAATAATAGGAGGATATAATTATGCAAGTAACTGCAGGAATGGTTAAAGATCTGCGTGAGAGAACCGGCGCGGGTATGATGGATTGCAA
>JBBRXH010000157.1:0-4400 GCA_038248565.1 Peptostreptococcales bacterium
ATAACCATGTTGTGGGTATCCTTTGGTGCAATATTCGCGACTGTGGAAATAACGCCCCGGCCTCCTAATGAGAGTAGGGGAACAATCATATCATCGTTACCTGAGTAGATACTGAAGTCTTCAGGAACCAGCCTCGCTATTTCAGCTACTTGAGCAATATTTCCACTGGCTTCTTTAATCCCGATAATATTAGGGTGTTTTGCAAGTTCGGCAACTGTAGCAGGTGCAATATTAACTCCGGTCCTTGAAGCCACAGAATAAACGATCATTGGGATGCCGACACTGTCTGCAATAGCTGTATAATGAAGAATTAAGCCCTTTTGTGTACATTTATTATAGTATGGTGTGACGTGTAACAACCCATCAGCCCCTGCTTTTTCCAAACCAATATTCAGATTGATTCCGTGATGGGTATCGTTGCTCCCGCCACCAGCTATGACAGGTACACGCTTTGCGACTTTTCCTACGGTAAAAGCTACGGTTTCAATCTGTTCTTCGTCAGTTAATGTTGATGCTTCGCCTGTTGTTCCGCAGATAACGATGGCATCTGTTCCCTCTTCAATCTGCCAGTCGATGAGTTTACCAAGCTTTTCAAAATCGACCCCTCTGTTTTTAAATGGTGTAACGATTGCAACACCTGAACCTGTAAACAATGCCATAGTGATACCCCTTTCTACTAAATCAGCAGTTCTGCGATTTGAACAGCGTTTGTCGCGGCGCCTTTTCTGATGTTATCGGCCACTACCCATAGATTAAGACCATTATCAAGACTGAAATCTCTTCTTATTCTACCAACGAACACTTCGTTTTTACCGGCGCATTCTCGGGCCAGAGGATATATATTATTTTCCGTATCATCTTGGATGACCAATCCCGGTGCCGCTGATAGGATTTTAAATATATCCGATAAGTCATAAGGCTTTTCAAATTCGATATTGATTGCCTCGCTATGACAGGCGAAGACAGGAACCCGGACTGTGGTTGCAGTAATTTTTATGGTACTATCGCCTAAAATTTTAAGTGTTTCATCCACCATTTTCATTTCTTCTTTAGTATAACCATTTTCTAAAAAAACATCAATTTGAGGCAAACAATTGCCAGCAATCGGATGCGGATAAGCTACAGTGATGTCATTTCCTTTTAAGCCCTCTTCCAAGTCTCGTATACCTTTGAGACCAGAGCCCGATACAGCCTGATAGGTAGAGTAGACAAGCCGTTTAATTTTAAAATGATCATGAAGAGGCTTTAGAGCAACTACAGCTTGGATCGTCGAGCAATTGGGATTAGCAATAATACCACTATGCCATTTAATATCATCCGGATTGACTTCAGGCACAATTAAAGGTACGGTCTTGTCCATTCGCCATGCGCTGCTGTTATCGATAACCACAACGCCTTTTGAAGCAGCAATGGGAGCATACTTTAAACTCGTAGAACCCCCAGCAGAAAAAAGCGCGATGTCTATAGGTTTATCAAAAGATTTCTCGGATAATTCTTCTATTATATAATTCTTACCCTTGAATTGAATTGATTGGCCTGCTGATTTTGCAGAAGCCATGAGGTATAAATTATCAAACGGAAAATTACGTTCTTCTAAAACTTTAAGGAAAGTACTCCCAACAAGGCCTGTAGCGCCTACTATAGCGAGATTTGGCTTTTTCATAGTTGATCCTCCTAAGTGTGTCTGAAAATATTGTTGCTAAAGCTATATATTTTTATTGTTTTAATATTTATACGATTATTATATCGTATTTTTAGGATGCTGTAACATATAATTAGTAGAAATAATAACAGAAAATATTTTAAGTGTCAAATAAAAATCCCCCCGCATTCTTTAAAATTTAAGGTCATAATTTATCCTTGATTATGTTATAATATCTTAGTTGAGATTTAAATATTACAGCAATGATTAGCAAAGCAAGTAGGAAGGGTATCTATGACAATTTTTGAAGCGATCATACTGGGCCTGGTTCAAGGTTTGGCAGAATTTTTGCCAATCAGCAGTTCGGGGCATTTAGCCGTACTGCAATATATATTCGGGATTAATGGTGGCGATGTTCTGCTGTACGCTGTTTTGCTCCATTTCGGTACGCTGATATCCATCCTGGCGGTCTATTATTTGGATATTTGGATGTTGATTAAGGAGCTGGGCGCACTGATAAAGGATTTATTCGGTGGAAAAGGCCTCCAGCCTAATAAAAATGAGTTTAGAAAGCTTGGGCTTATGATACTAATGGCTTCAGTTCCGACTGCTTTTTTTGGCATACTTTTCAAAGATGCCTTTGGCGCCATGTACAATTCGATGCTGGTAATCGGTATTGGGTTTATAATAACCGGAACGCTGCTCTTTTTGGCGGAAAAAGTCGGCAAAGGTTTAAAGGGAACAAGAGAGATGACTTTTTTTGATGCCTTTATAATTGGACTGTTTCAGTCAATTGCCATAGCGCCTGGTATTTCCAGATCCGGATCAACTATTGTCGGCGGCTTATTCACAGGGGCAAAACGTGAGCTGGCAGTGCGATTCGCATTTCTGATATCAATACCATCAGTTCTGGGCGCCCTGGCCATTGAAGCGCCGGATGCTTTTTCTGCTGGAATAGATAAGACTCTAGGCGTTCCCATTGCGGCCGGCGTCATCGTCGCCGCTATAGTAGGTTTTATTGCGATCAAAACAATGATAAAAGTTGTCTCCCTTAAAAAACTACATTATTTTTCCTATTATACCTGGGCACTCGGTATTATTGTTATCATCTATACGATCATAAAATAACACTTTTGAAACGGAGTGAAATCATGAAAACAAAGCGAAGAGGTCGTCCGCCGGGTTCCACCAACAAAAATAAGGCGGATAATCAAAAAAAACAGGAATCAGCCATAAAACCCAAGGTAAGCACCAGGCTCAAAGATGAAATATGGGCCATAGTAATACTCGCCCTGGGCGCATTTTTGGCGGTATCTTTACAGACAGATGCAGCAGGTCAATTCGGCTTTGCATTAGCCTTACTTATGAAGGGCAGCTTTGGTCTAATCGCCTATATTCTGCCCTATTATCTCATAGTTTATGGATTTCTGCTGTTTGCTAAAAGGACAACGCATATTACAGGCAGATCCACCTTTTTTCTATTACTCATACTCATCTGCATGACGATTTTAAACTCCTCCAGGTACTTGTACGGCGATTTGGATCCTGGGTTTTCGCTGCAGCTTATGAGAGATTTCTTTGACACTGGAACGAAACTGACAAGCGGAGGTTTTATAGGCATGCTGCTGGGATCGCTTCTGGTCAAATCTATTGGGATGACAGGGTTATTTATTCTTGGCATTGTTTTAATCATTGTATCTGTCCTGTTAGTGATTAATACGCCCGTTTCACAGTTCTTCGATGCCTGGAAGGAAAAAAGGCTTGCAGCTGCACAAGCTGCTGAAGAGAAACGTTCCGGCGGCATCAATACTGAAGGCCGCACTGGAGCAGATGATATGGAAATATCCGGAGCGCTTAATATTATTGGTGGTCAAACTGCGCACTTCGAAAGCAAAGGTGCCATCTCAGACAAACAAATGAAGATTATGGATTATATGAAGGATGATCAGCTCTTCGATAAAAAAGAGACGGAAAATCCAAAGTTTGAAGAATACAAGGAAACTTTACTGGAAAACAAACAGGAGAGCCATAAAACAGCTGCTAAAAAAGATGTGGGCGCTGATGTAAAAGTTGATATGAATAATTCAGTGCCTGAGTTCAGGCTTCCCCCGATAGATTTATTGACCAAAGTTACATCAGATGCTCAGAAAAGTGACGCAGTTAGCCTAAAGGCCAAGGCGGCAACCCTTGAGACGACCCTTCAGAATTTCGGGGTGAACGCAAGAGTCGTACAGGTTACAAAAGGACCTGCAGTAACCAGGTATGAAATCCAGCCAAATATTGGCGTTAAAGTCAGCAGCATCGTTCGGCTTGCAGATGATATCGCACTTAACCTGGAAGCAAAAAGCATCCGAATAGAGGCTCCTATTCCGGGAAAGGCTGCAGTTGGTATCGAAGTTGAAAACGAACGTGTGAACCTTGTGACAATTAGGGAAATGTGCGAATCTCAGGAGTATAGAAGTGCCAAGTCTAAAATAAGCTTTGTTATCGGTAAGGATATCTCGGGCAATGCTATAATATCAGATCTTAAGGAAATGCCCCATCTGCTTATTGCAGGCTCCACCGGTTCCGGTAAGAGTGTTTGCATAAACAGCATTATTGTGAGTATGTTATATAAAGCTAAACCGGATGAGGTCAGATTTCTTTTAATAGATCCTAAAGTTGTAGAACTCAATAATTATAACGGCATCCCGCATCTGCTCATACCGGTTGTCACGGATCCGAGCAAAGCAGCAGCCGCTTTAAACTGGGCTGTTTC
>JBBRXH010000158.1:0-4322 GCA_038248565.1 Peptostreptococcales bacterium
CGGATCTCATGGTACCAATAAAAAATTTGGCTGCTCTAAAAGCTGCCGCACCAAATTTTAAAAAACTTGCTGAGTATCAGCGAGCCCATGGCTTTATAAGTATTCATGCATTTACATTTGAGACTGAAAATTCTGAGAACAAGGTGCATGTTAGAGATTTTGCGCCATCTGTTCATATAGATGAAGAATCTGCAACTGGAACAGCAAACGGGGCGCTAGGCGCATACCTGATCATCAATAGGGCTATGGGTACAGCTGAAAATCCCTTTATGATGAAAGTCGAGCAGGGATCTGAGATGGGAAGACCAAGCCAGATCCTTGTAGAAATAGAACACCGAGGAGGCCTGGTATCCAGTGTTAAGGTAGGGGGCAGAGCAATAATCCTTCTAGAAGGCTATTTAAGTTATTAGTAGGCCAGGCACTTAAAATCAGCATAGTAAATATTTATGACAGAAGAGGATTGGAGAATAATAAATGGAAACGCTAAGTACGGTTTTTATAACACTAGCAGGTATAGGTTTGGCATTGGTAAATGGCAAAAAAATAGCTGATGGCTATGATGAGAGCGATGTTCATTTAAAAAGCAGACATAAAAAACTGGTTCTATTAGGTTGCGTACTTATGCTGATTGGGTGTTATCTTGGATTTAACCAATTCTAATTGAATGAAATGGAGTAAATGAAAATCGATGATCTCGTTTTGGAACCAAAGGGAAATCTATATAGGAGCACCATCCGAAAAACTTAATGCTGTTATTAAGATGCTTACTTCTAACTGCATTCAATATAAGTGCAGATTCTTTAATAAAAACAGTGCCCACCTCCTGAACTCAAAAGCCATTGCGATTGATTTGTTTGGCTTAAGTCATGATTACCCCAAGATATATTATATTTATGTGCACCGCAAAGATTATGTCAAAGCTACGGAACTATTAGTAAATGGTGGATTAATAAATTTGAACAGCTGATTGGATGCTTTTATTATCCAACACTGGCTTTGTAAAATTGCTTTTATGGAAAATTGTTATATAATTTAAATATATCCGATGCTATTAAATCAGAATTCATTAGCAGCAGATATAATTAATTAGATTAAAGGAGGGAAAGAAAATGAAAAATATTTTAATCCCCATCGATGGCTCGGAATATAGCATGAGAGCTATAAAGACCGGTAGGGAATTCGCGAAGATGTTCAATAGTAATGTTACATTACTGAATGTCGTTCATACAAACTTTCCAATTGTTGCAGCTGCACCGGCTGGGGTGTCTTTTGAAGATATCAATCGGCTATATGATGAAACTCGGATAAAATCACTTGAATTATTGAAAGCAGCCAGGGAATTGCTTGTAGATATTAAGAATGTCGAAACAATAAACCTAATAGGAAATCCTGCTAATACAATTATAGATTTTTCCGAATCCAAGGATGTCGATTTGATTATTATGGGAACCCATGGTCTGGATGCAGTTATAAGCCGCTTAGTGATGGGAAGTACGACTGCAAAGGTGCTGCATCATACTCAAAAGTCCGTCCTGGTCGTAAAATAATATTGATTGCCTGAGCTTACGGCCTGAATATAGGAATCGTTGTAAAGATGTATACAATATACATAAACGAATGATGCGCATAATGAAAACACTTTTCAATGAATACAAAATATTCTGTAAATAGCCGTTTCACCTATTGATTTCTAAGATAAAATCTGTATAATAAGATAAGAGTTCGCAAATGAATAATTGATTTGCATTGGCGTAGATTTATAAATATTAATATTTATGAATAATATGCAAACTATATAGCGGAATCTGATTCAAATTGTTGTCTCCATTAGAGCTTAAGGCTTATAAATTAGTACTTTGTATAAATAATAAACATTGCACAATATTGTATTAAATGCGATATTCGGTGATATATAACAAGATTAGGGCAGCTGTATTCCCTGGTTCTATAACTTTGATAAATCACATCTGTGATCTATAAAGAATTATGTCAAAAGTATGAAGGAGGAGAAACTATGAATCAAAAGAAAATCGTAGCGTTATTACTAGTTTTGGCCCTGGTTATCACAACATTCGTCGGCTGTGCAGCAAAACCTGCAGCGACTGGTGGAGAAACAACTACCGCACCAATTGTTTTGAGATTGGCATCGGATGCACCGCTCGAGCACATTGCCACTGGACTTAATAATGACTTGGCTGCAATGATCAAAGAGCGTACTGCTGGTCGTGTTGAAGTGCAGTATTTCCCAGCCAGCCAATTAGGCGGCTATGAAACTGTATATGAAGAAATCGTCAGAGGAACAATTGATGCTGGCCAGATTACCATTCCTGATGCGCTGGATGCTAGACTGGGCGCTGCTTATGTGCCTTATTATGCAAAGAGCTTTGATGAAGCGAAGATTCTTTATGCTCCGGATTCATATTTATCACAGGAAATGGGTAAACTGACCGAAGCAAATGGCGTCAAGTATCTTGGAACAGTTCTTGAAGGATTTATCGGCATGGCATTCGTTAAAGAACCTACCGATATGACAACTCCTGGAACCAATAAAAACGTTAAAACCAGAAGCCCTGCTATGATTACTTTTAGAATTGCACAGGAAGACCTTGGTTTTAATCCTATCACGGTTCCATATGCTGAAGTCCCAACTGCTATCCAGACTAAAGTAGTTGACGGATGGGTCGGCGGTACTCCAAACATCAACTATGCTTGGGTTGGAGATGTTATCAAATTTATGTATGTCAATTATATCCACGCTGAAGCAACAAGTTATGTCATCAGCGAAAAAACTCTTGCCAAACTTACGCCTGAAGATGCTGATATCGTTGTAAAAGCATTCCAGGAACAGAGTATGAAAAGCTTTACAGTTGCTCAGGAGAACGAGCAGGTGTACAAACAAAAGTTAACTGAAAAGGGTGTTAAAGTCGTTGAATTTACTCCTGAACAAGTTGATGCCTATGCTAAGTTTGTAAGAGATACAACATGGCCAAAACTCGAAGAACAACTGACTAAAGAACTTATCGATGGTATGAGAGCGGAAGTAGCAAAACTTTAATAATCAATAGTCTTGCCACAATCTGCAATTGAATTGAAGGGAAGGGCAATCCTTCCCTTCAATTTTGATAAATTCAAGAAAGGAGGATAGTCATGAATAAACTGAAGCAGACAAAATTTTGGACATTTTTGGAAAGATTATTGAAATTTGGATTGATTATAACCGGCATAATGGTAACTGTCATAACTTTTGCTGCTGTTATAGCGCGAGCTTTAAATTTTAATTTGTTAGGCTATGAAGAAATACTGATCATTTGCGCCTTCTGGCTCTATATGCTCGGGGCTGCCTACGGAAGCTACGAGAATAGTCATATAAAAGCCGATATCATTGTTGTTATGATGAAGGAAGGTTTTTTAAAGGATTTAATTGCACTTCTTAGGAATACATTATCTGTTGTACTGGGTATTATATTTTTGTTATGGGCAGTTCAACTACTCGAATGGACAATTATTAATGGACAACAAACCCCTGTATGGAGAATTCCTGTGACTGTAGCCCAATCGTCGTTGACCTTTGGATTGGTAGTTGCAAGTTTTTATCATCTGGTCTATCTATATGATGAACTAAAAAGCTTTGCCGGTAAATGGATCACTAAAAAAATAGCACTCGGCACAATGCCGAATGACGGAAAGGAGGTATAATTTAATGCTCGTAGCTATAGCGGTACTTGTTTTAATCGTTGTATTATTATTGGGAGTTCCTATTCCTTTTGCCTTTTTTGCTTCCTCTTTAATTATTGTAGTCGGTGGCGGATATGATTATACCTTTCTGCTCCCATACGGCTTCAGCAAAGTTAGTTCGCTGATTCTTGTAGCCATTCCACTCTTTATTCTCGCTGGACAACTTATGGAAAAGAGCGGAATTGGAGAAAGTCTGGTTGACTTCGTTTCAATGTTTGTAGGTCGTATTAGGGGAGGACTAGGCACAGTTATGGTCGTGTCCTGCGCTCTCTTTGGATCTATTTCCGGAAGCGGATTTGCCACACTTACCTGCATCGGAACGATTATGCTGCCCAGAATGGATGCAGCGGGATATCCGCGTGGTGTATCTGCAGCCTTGATTTCAAGCGCATCACTGCTTGGATTGCTGATTCCTCCAAGCCTTAACATGATTATATACGCATTTATAGGCGGACAGTCTGTATTAGCATGCTTTCTGGCGACAGTTGGCCCTGGAATACTGCTTGTCATATTATTCAGTCTCACAAACTGGTGGATGCTGCGTAACTATAAAGGTATAAAATATTCAGAGAAGCTTCCAACTGACG
>JBBRXH010000159.1:0-4266 GCA_038248565.1 Peptostreptococcales bacterium
ATGATGATGGTCATATCACTGAACTGCATGGCCAAATTGATATCGTGGATCGGCGCAATAATGGTGATGCCCTTCTCTAAAATCAGCCTCTTGCAAAGCCTGAGAATTTCGACCTGATATTTTAAATCGAGACTGGCAACTGGCTCATCCATAAGTACGATATCCGTCTGCTGAGCCAGAGCTTTTGCGATCATGAGGCGCTGGAATTCTCCGCCGCTGAGATCCGTCATGCTTCTGTTGCGAAATCCCCAGACACCGCAATATACCATGCATTCCTTTGCGATTCTGCCGTCTTCACTGTTTTCCCATCGCCAGGTGCTTTGATAGGGGTATCTGCCCATCATGACCACTTCCTCGCAGGTTAGACCAAAATTTCCATTAGCATGCTGGTGAACGATGGCAATTTCTCTGGCCAGTTCCCGATGCCCATACAAATTAATGGGTTTGCCATTGATTATGATTGAGCCCTTTTGGGGGGATAGCGTTCTGCAGAGATTTTTCAGAAATGTTGATTTCCCGCTGCCGTTAGGGCCTATGACCGCAACAAAAACGCCCTTTGGTATGCTGATACTGATATCATCAAGGATCCAATCTTGCTCATATTTGAAACTTAAATTCTTCGTGGTGATGATAGGTTCCATAATCCTGCTCCTATAACATGTTCTCAGGCTTTGTCCTGCGTAAAATCAATAAGAAAAATGGTGCTCCGCATAGGGAGGTGACAATGCCGACGGGTATTTCTGCGTTGGCAAGTAGGGCTCTTGAAATGGTGTCACAGACCAAAAGAAAGATGCCGCCGCCCATTGCAGACAATAATATCATTTTTTTATGATCCACGCCGAACATCATGCGCATCAAATGGGGTACGATGATGCCGACAAAGCCGATGATGCCGCTGACAAATACTGAAAAAGCCACCAGCATGGCGGTTATGATCATAGTGGTTTTTTTGAATCGTTCAACATTCATTCCGATGCCCGCCGCATGCTCTTCTCCAAGGACGATAGCATTAAACTCTCGGGCTCTTAAGGATAGAAACACGACCCCTGCCAAAATCGGCAAAGTGATCAGCTGAATTTTATCCCAGCTTATACCGTTAAATCCACCCATAGTCCAAAGATAGATGCTGGCGATTTTATCATGATTAAAAACGTAAAGCAAAGAGATTATAGACATCAGAAATGCGCTGACGACGATGCCGGAAAGCAGTATCCCCGTATTGGACATTCTGCCGGAAATTCTCCCAAGTCCCATAACCAGCATGGTCGCTCCCAATGCGAAGAGAAAACCCATCAGGGAAATCAGTCCAAACCCCAGCATACCGGAGTATATCCCAAGGACCATCCCCACTGCAATGCCCAGCGCCGCACCTGAAGACGTTCCAAGAATAAAGGGATCAGCCATTGGATTTCTAAAAAGCGCCTGCATGGCTGCACCGGATGTAGATAGTGCCATCCCGACTAAAGTAGCCCCAATGATTCTGGGAAGCCGTACATCCATGATTATTGTGCGAAAAGCAGGATCTCCACTGTGGCCGCTTAAAGCAGCGAGGACCTCTTTGACCGTCACCTGGGCTGTGCCCATCGTTAAGGAAGCCACAGCGCATAGAATCCATAGCATAAAAAGTGCCAACATGATGTATCCGGTTTTCCCAGTAATTTTTTTCATTTAAGTATATCCTTCAGAATAACGATGCCTTCTTCTATAGCTCTTGGGGATGGTCTGCTGAAAATATTCTCATCCACAACGACGAGATGATCTTCTTTGAGTGCCTTTAAAGAACTATAAGCAGAATTGCCTTTGATTTTTGAAATATTCAGCGCCGATCCGATTATAAAATCCGGGTCCGCCGCGATGAGAAGCTCAGGAGAGAACATCCATCCGGTAGCATCCTTTGCGATATTATCCCCACCTGCAGCTACGATAATGTCATTGATGAAGGTATCTCCGGTGGCAGCAAATTCGCCATATTCTCCTGTATCGATAACGTAATATATTGACTTTGGTGTTTTGCCTACATTGCTTTTTTCATTATCCGACACAAATTCTTTCAATTCGGCGATGAGTTTTTCCGCTTCCGTGGTCTTTCCGGTCACATCTCCCAGTACTGCAATTTTATCATAAATGCCGGGAACACTTTGAGGAGGCGTCGTCGACAGCACCTTGATCCCCAGTTTCGCAATACCGTCCAGGGTATCCTGATCAGTCAGACCCTGCTCGGCGATGAGCAGATCCGGTTTAAGGGCTACGATTTTTTCCGTGCTGGGCATCAGGCATTCCCCAACAGAATCGACCTTTGCGACATCTGAAGGGTAATCGCAGTAGTCGCTTTTACCAACCACAGAGTCACCGGCACCAATTGCGTATAAGATTTCCATATCAGCCGGTGATAAGGAAACAATTCTTTTTGCTGAGTCGCTCTGCACCTCAGAGGTCGCAGGGCTTGATGCGCATCCGCTTAATATAAGGGCTGATAGGGTTAAAACCATTAGCATCAGTAAAGTTTTTCTCGTTTTGCTTTTCATCATCATTTGCATGTTCAACATCCTTTTTCTTTCAATTTCATTATTCTCTTTATTTGATTATATTTTTCATTTAATTTTTATCTATTTCCCATTTCTATCTGTGTTTTATGCGTTATCTCTGTTATCCACCCGATAGGTCTGATCGACGCTGACCTCTTCAAAGGTTGCCATCCTATTCATGATGGCGCAGGCGGCTTCAATGATCTGAAATGCAAGGGGGCATCCGGTACCTTCACCCAGCCTCATATCCATAGCCAGCATAGGTTTCAGCTGAAGTTCCTTTTCTGCAGTCACATAAGCCGGTTCTCTGGAGATATGGGATGCGATCATAAAATCCCTGACCCGAGGGTTAAGTCTATAGGCCGCAAGAGCAGCGGTTATTGAGATCACGCCGTCTACCACGATGGGAATTCTGTAATAGGCTGCGCCGATAAAACATCCGGTAAGCCCAGCAATATCAAGTCCCCCGACTTTGGCCAGCACATCTATAGGGTCCATGGGGTCCGGATTGTGAAGGGCAAGGGCCTTTTCCAAAATGATCTGCTTTTTCTCATAAGCTTCCTGGGTAAGTCCACCACCCTTCCCCACAGCTTCTGCTGCTGATGTGCCCGTAAGGGCCATGATCACAGCGCTGCTGGAACTGGTGTTTCCTATGCCCATTTCTCCTGTACCGATCAGTTCATAGCCCTTTGCTGCAAGATCAGCTATAACCCTGATCCCGACCTCAATGGCTTCTACTACCTGTTTATGGGTCATTGCCGGCTCCCGGGCGAAATTGGCTGTTCCCCTGCGGATTTTAGCATTGATTATTAAGCTATTGTCATAATCGTCGTCAATACCGATATCTACGACCTTTAAATCAGCTCCTGCCCACTTGGATAGAACGCCGATACCGCATATCCCCCTGGTCATATTGATCGCCTGGATCAGCGTAATTTCTTTGGGTGAAGAGCTGACACCCTCCTCACAGATTCCGTTGTCGGCAGCCATAATCACCATGCATTTTTTGAGTTACTCGTGATAGACCTTCCCCGTCATCCCGGCAATTCTGACGGCAATATCTTCCAGTTTTCCGAGACTGCCAAGGGGTTTAATCAGACTGTCCATATGTTTTTGGGCTTCCTCAAAGGCTTTTCCATCCAGCGGCGCTATGGCCTCCAATGTTTTCCGATAATCCAGCCCGGCGGTATTCTCTGTCATAGGATTCTCCCTTCTAAGCTGGTTACACAAAGGGACTTTTCAGTCCTAGCACAACAAAAAAATTCTTCCCGACGCAGGAAGAATCAATACGAAAAATAAAGCAATGCGCCTTATCTCATATTTCTTCAATCCCTCTTGGCCGGAGTTGTTTTGAAGATAATCCGCTCAGGTCTTCTGGCTCTGCATTCATTCTCCGATCACCTTCCCGCCTATGGCAGTGGATATTGATCTTCGTCCTGCATTACAGCTGCGACAACAGCAAAGGTTTTTAACCTTTTTCCCTTGTTCGAATTATTTTTCTAAATTGATTATACACCGTCAGATTATAAAGTAAAGCACCTTATCATCGGTTTTCAACACTGGCATGAATCGCTTCGGCTATTTTGAGGCCATCAACGGCAGCGGATATGATTCCACCGGCGTAGCCCGCGCCCTCACCAGCAGGATAAATTCCGAAAATGCTTCCGCAAAAATCTTTATCTCTCAATACTCTTACAGGAGAGGAACTTCTCGTCTCAATAGCTGTTAGAACAGCTTCTGC
>JBBRXH010000160.1:0-4266 GCA_038248565.1 Peptostreptococcales bacterium
AAAGAAGAGGGACTTCGAGTTCCGGAAGATATTTCTGTAGTAAGCTTCGATGATATCCCAAGTTCAGAATATGCAGACCCACCTTTGACAACAATTAGGCAACCTGCCTTCCAGAAAGGTATTGAAGCGACAAAAATGCTGATAGATCTGATAGAAGATGGTATAGAACCTGAATCTAAAATTTTAGATCTTGAACTGATCATAAGAAAATCTGCTGCAAGAGCAAAAGATTAGGAAGTAGAACTCTAAAAGAGTGGGTAGTATAACCGTAAAAGATTAGGAATATGAGGATGATGGTGATGAAAGCGCAGAATAGACACTATGGATGTAGAATCACAGATGAACTAATTTATAAGGGTATGAATACGGTCTTTATGGAGAATGAAGTCATTAAAGTTGGTATTCTGGTGGATAAGGGTGCCGATATTTTCCAGCTAATTCACAAACAAAGTGACACGGATTTCTTGTGGAAATCTCCAAATGGCATCACGACACCATCAAAATATAGGGAGACCATTGCCTCGGGAACTGGAAGTTTTTTAGATCATTATCACGGAGGCTGGCAGGATATTTTCCCAGGAGGAGGACCTGCAACTTATAAAGGTGCGGAGATTGGACTCCATGGTGAAGTGACTCAGCTGGGATGGGAATACACCATTATTACCGATACGGCGGAAAGCATCAAAGTGGCGTTTTCGGTGAACTGCATTAGGACACCTTTTCATATTGAAAAAACCATTGAGCTCAAAGCCAATGATCCGGCAGTATATATCATTGAAAAGATCACGAATTTATCAAAGGAAGACTTGGAATTCATGTGGGGACAACATCCTGCAATTGGCGCACCATTCCTAAAAAAAGGCGTCAAATTGATGATTCCAGCAGAGAAGGGCATTGTACATAGCCCTCAATTTATGGCATCAGGAATTTTTGAGCCGGGACAGGAATTTGACTGGCCGATCATAAAGAAGGGTAATGAGCAGATAGATTTATCTGTTGTGTCCGGAGAAGACGCCGGATATGGGGATATGATTTATATAAAGGACTTAAAAGAGGGTTGGTACGCCATAGTCGACCAGGAAAAGCAATTGGGATTTGGCCTTGCTTGGCCAAAAGAAATCTTTTCGTGTATATGGTTCTGGTTTGTATATGGTCAGTCACCGGGCTATCCCTGGTGGAATAGAACCTATTGTCTCGCACTAGAACCATGGACAAGTGCGCCGAACGATTTGGAAAAAGCCATCGAACAAAACACAACGTTTAAAATAAAAGGAGGTGAAAATATAACAATACCATTGACCGCCGTTGTGATCATAAATGCGAATAAAGTTAACAACATTGAAATCAATGGTACCGTTACATAGTGTACAGCATTAATTATACACCAACCCGTCAAAATTGTTAATACTAATCATAAAATTTCGCTAGGAGGAATTAATAATGAATTTTAAAAAAATAGCTTTAGCTCTTTGTATGATACTAACAATTGGTTCGTTTGCCGGCTGTGCTAGCACAAATGCTCCGGCCCCAGAAGACAAGAAAGTTGTCATTGCTTATGCACAGGCTGAACTGGTCAATGCATGGCGTGTTACAAATCAAAAGGATATGGAAAAACAAGCAGCCGATTTAGGCGTAACACTGATTTCCGCTGATGCTAATCAGGACCCTTCAAAACAACTGGCTGATGTTGAAAGTCTTTTAGCTCAGAAACCGGATGCCCTTATTGTGGCACCACTTGAATCCGAAGCACTTGTACCGGTCGTTAAAATGGCTGAAGATGCTGGTGTTCCGCTTTTCATCATCGATAGAACGATCAATGCTGACCCGGGAACTGGCATGTATATTTCTGAAATCACTCAGAGTCACAAGCTTTCAGGCAAAATTCTGGCTGAAAGTGCAGTTGCATTACTGACAGCAAAATATGGCGAACCTAAAGGTAATGTGGTACATGTTCAGGGTATGGCTGGAGCATCTCCAGTTATCGATGCCAATGAAGGCTGGGCAGAAGTAATGGCTAACTATCCTAACATCAAAGAAGTTGCTGTTGCAGATGCTGGTTTCACAAAACAAGGCGGCATGACTGTCATGCAGGATTTCCTTCAGAGATTCCCAGCTGGACAGATCGATATCGTTCGTTCAGACTATAGCGATATGACCATGGGTGCGCTTGATGCCATCAAAGCAGCAGGAAGAACAGAATTACTTGGCTTTGTTGTTGGTGAAGGCGGACATATGAAGGCTATCGAAGCAGTCGTTAACGGAGATATCGCTACAGAAACGCAGACTCCTCCATACTTCGGCGCAAAAGCTATTCAAAGCGCTTTGGATTATCTGGCTGGCAAAACTATCGAACCTCGTCAGTTGGTCGACATCAAAGTATTCTCAGCTTCAGATAAACATACAGCACAGGCTTACCTGGATGGGATCAAGGCAGCAGGGCTGGGGTTCTAAAAAAATAAATTAATGATTGTGGGGGCTTCGGCCCCCTAATCAAAAGAATCGAGCGTTAAAAACCCCTAGATTAATAAACAGGAGTGTTAAAGATGAATGACCTATCTCCTATATTAAAACTAAACCATATGAATAAATCCTTTTCTGGCATCCAAGTAATGAAAGACGTCGATTTGGATCTGTATCCCGGTGAAGTACACTGCCTTATGGGAGAGAACGGCGCGGGGAAATCGACCCTTATTAAAATCATTTCCGGCAGTTATGTCGCCGATAGCGGTGAAATTAATTATTTGGGCCATTCTTACCCGTCATACAGCCCAAGATGGGCCCATAGAAACGGTATTAATACCATTTATCAGGAAATAGATCTTGTGCCGCATTTGACCGTCGCAGAAAATATATTTCTGGGCAATGAACCCATAACGGCGTTTAAGAATATTAACAAAGCCGAGATGATTAAAAAAGCTGAGGCAGTCTTTAAAGATATGGGCATTGAGATGGATGTAAATGCAAAGCTTCAGAATCTGAAGGTTGCCAATCAGCAGTTGGTGGCTATTGCCAAGGCCTTGGCTTTTAACAGCAAGGTCATGATCCTTGATGAACCCACATCGGTTTTCACAAACACTGAAGTCGAACTGCTGTTTAAATTAATTAGAAAGTTGAAAGAACAGAAAATTGCTTTATTATATATTTCTCACCATATAGAAGAAATTTTTGAAATCGGAGATCGCATCACTGTGCTAAGAGATGGTGCCCTCGTGCGCTCCGGGTTGATTGGAGAATTCAACAAGGATTCTCTCATCAAATCCATGGTAGGCAGAGATGTCAGGATCGAAAGACAGGAAGATGATCAAAAGCAAGGAGAGGAAATCCTTTGCGTCGAAAGCCTTGGTCAAGACGGCGTTGTAGATGATATCTCCTTCAAACTGCATAAAGGTGAGATTCTTGGAGTCGGGGGCCTGGTAGGTGCCGGCAGGACAGAAATGGCAAGACTCGTCATGGGAGCAGACAGCAAACAAAGGGGTAAAGTCATTTATATGGGCAAAGAGATCCGCATCAAATCGCCTAATCACGCTTTGCGACTGGGCATCGGATTGGTTCCGGAGGACAGAAAACAGGAAGGCATCGTGCCAATGAGATCTGTGTCGGAAAATATGGCCTATAGCCTGATCCAAAAGAAATCAAGATTTGGCCTTGTGCCCTGGAAATCCATCAGGAAAATCGTGATGGACAACTTCAGAAATCTTAATGTGCAGCCCCAAAGCCCCAGCAAAAATATTAATTTTCTCAGCGGCGGAAACCAGCAAAAAGCTGTTCTCGGCAAGATGCTTTGTGCGGACTGCGATGTCCTGATCCTCGATGAACCCACCAGAGGCGTCGATGTTGGGGCCCGTGAAGAAATTTATAAAGTCATGAAAGATCTCAAACAAAAGGGCTTGGCTATTTTGATGATTTCTTCCGATCTCATAGAGCTCATGTCCCAGTCAGACCGTATCCTGGTCATGGCCGGTGGCAAAATAGCCGGGGAATTCAGCAGCAGCGAGGCCACGGAAGAGAATATACTTGCTTTGGCACTTTCTCAGGGAGGTAACCAGCAATGAAGTTTAAAGATAAGTTTGGACGTTATCTCGGCATCCTGAATAAATACAGTGCCATCATAGCCCTAGTCATCATTGTCCTATACGGCACCCTATTTGTTCCTTATTTTATGTCCGTTGCCAATATGAAAGCGATTTTATTCCAATATTCAATTATTGGATTTCTGGCACTCGGTCAGCTGCTGGTCATTATTACCGGTGGGATTGATCTCTCTCA
>JBBRXH010000161.1:0-4237 GCA_038248565.1 Peptostreptococcales bacterium
CGGCGGTCCAGGCGGAGCGGTGTCGGCCCTGGACGATCTTACTGTGGCCCAAATTTCTAAAATCAGCGGTGTCGAAGCCACCTCCCCTGTTCTTCAGGAATATCTGAAGCTGGTCATCGGCAAATATGTATCCGGCTCTAATGTCATGGGCATGGAAAATACCATGCTGGAGAAACTGGGCTATGAGCTTCAATCAGGAAGAGCCCTTGCCGCCGACGACAAATTTGCCCTGGTCTTCGGCAATCAGGTTCCCCCGAGCTTTTATAACCCGCGCAAGACGCTTTACAGCTCCTATGGCGGTACAGCCCAGGTCGATGTTATAACAGATAAAATTACGATCACCGGAGATATGGCCTTTGGCGAAAAGAACGTGCCCCAGGATCCGGGCGTTGCCATCAAATATAAGATGTACAAAGCCAAGGGCGTCGGCATACTGGCCAATCCCAATGACGAATCAGCCTATAATGTCTACATGAATATTGACACCTTGAGGCTTATAAAAGCGGATCTGAAAAAAGCCCGCAAAGAACTTACAACAGGTAAGCAGACTTATGACCAGGTGAAGGTCTACGTCGGCGATATCAAAAATGTGGAAAAGGTCAGCCAGGCTATCCGGGATATGGGTTTTCAGACCAGCAGTCTTAATGACTGGCTGAAATCCATGCAGGATACAGCCAAAATGCTGCAGGGTATCCTCGGCGGCATCGGCGCTATTTCTCTGCTGGTGGCAGCCCTGGGCATCACCAATACCATGATCATGTCCATCTATGAACGGACAAAGGAAATCGGTATCATGAAGGTTATCGGTGCCAATCTGGTGGATATAAAGAATCTATTTTTACTGGAAGCCGGTCTCATCGGCTTTATCGGCGGTGTATTCGGCATCATCTTCAGCTTCATTATTTCTCTTCTTATGAATACGGTACTCAAGAGCATCATGGAATCTGTTCTTGGCGGTTTTGGCGGTGGCGGCACAACCACTACCATTTCCCTGATTCCCTGGTGGCTGGTCCTTGCCAGTCTGGTTTTTTCCACCTCCATCGGCATCATCGCCGGTTACTACCCCGCAAGACGGGCCATGCGCATGAGCGCCCTTGAGAGCCTTAGAAATGAATAATAGTCTAAATAGGAGATAACTTATGGGCACGAACACCTTTCTAATGAACACTTACAGCCGCTGCAATCTGGTTTTCGACAAAGGGCAAGGCAGCTGGCTCACTGACAGTTTTGGTAATCAATACCTGGATTTCGTTGCCGGCATCGCCGTCAATTGTCTGGGGCATTGCCATCCTGCCATTTCGGAGACCCTTTGCAGGCAAAGCAAGGAATTAATACATATTTCCAATTTATACTGGAATACGAACCAGATGGCTCTGGCAAAGCAGCTGGCGGAATTATCAGGCCTTGATCAGGTTTTCTTCTGCAACAGCGGCACCGAGGCCAATGAAGCCGCCATGAAGCTGGCCCGAAAATATGGGACCCTACATGGCAACTCCTCAAAGAACATCATCCTTCATATGAAGGATTCCTTTCACGGCAGAACTTTAGGGGCTCTCTCCATAACAGGCCAGGAGAAATACCAGGAAAATTTCAGACCCCTCATCGGTAGGACCGCTCAGGCAGATTTTAATGGCATCGACTCTCTGACTGAAGCTATGAGCGATGAGGTCTGCGCAGTTTTTATAGAACCAATTCAGGGGGAAAGTGGGGTAAAACCTGCTCAGGTTGAATTCCTGGCGGCGGCTAAGGCCCTCTGCCAAAAATATAATGCGCTGCTTATTTTTGATGAAGTTCAGTGCGGTATGGGTCGAACAGGCGCGTTATTCGCCTTCGAGAGATTCGGTGTTATCCCTGATGCGGTCACCCTTGCCAAGGGTCTTGGCGGCGGCTTTCCCATCGGCGCAGTCGTTGCAAACAAAAGAGCAGCAGAAGCGTTTGTCCCCAGCGATCACGGCAGCACCTTCGGCGGTAATCCGCTGGCCTGTACGGTGGCCCTGACCGTCCTGGATCAGCTGACAAATCACGGCGTTATAGCGTCGATTCCCGAGAAAAACGCTTATATTCTAGAGCGATTAACTGCACTTAAAGAAAAGACCCCCCTCATTTTAGACATTCGCGGAATGGGTCTTATTTTAGGTATTCAGCTTCAAAGTGGCGCAAAGGATATCATTGCAAAATGCCTCGAAAAGAGGCTACTGCTCATAAGCGCTGGAAACGACGTTATCCGTCTTGTTCCTGCACTTACCATTTCCCTGGAAGAGCTTAAAATCGGTCTTGATATCTTGGAACAGGCTGTTTTGGAATTCGCAGAATCTGCCCGCACCGAGGAATAAAGCTTACATGTTGTGTTGCTTGAAGCCTCTGCCCAGTACCTCCTGAACATGGGTCAGCATCACAAAAGCCTCAGGATCCGCATCGGCGACGATCCTTTTAAGCTGCACTGTCTCGCTCTGTCTGACGGCGCAAAGCAGCATCCAATTTTTTTCATTGGTATAACTACCAACCGCATCTATTGTGGTCACACCGCGTCCCATCTCCTGTATTATAGCCTGTGCAACTTTTTCAGGCTCCTTGGTAATGATAAAAGCGCCAGTAGACATGTCGAATCCCTGCAGGACGCTGTCGATGACAGTGCTGGTAATATACTGCAAAATCAGCGCATATAAGGCCCCTTCGATGCTTTGATAGACAATGGCGCCTAAAAGTACGATGCAGCCATTCATATAAAGTCCGGTTGTCCCGTAGTTCCAGCCATATTTCATCTTTAGAAGCTTTGAAATGATATCCGTTCCGCCTGAAGTCGCACCGCCATAAAAAATCAGCCCAACCCCCATTCCTGAAAAGGCCCCCCCAAAGATAGCACATAGAAGGATATCACCCTCAAAATTGGGGATAACCGGTCCGAAAAAATCTATAAAAAGCGAACTGGCAACGATGGCCAGAATAGTGCGCCATAAAAACTTCTTGCCGATGGCTTTGTACCCTATTAAAAATAAAGGTATATTAAGTGCAATAATGGTAAGTCCAATAGGCATTGATATAAAGTGATTGCCAATCAGGGCAAGTCCCATCATGCCGCCTATGGGAATCTTTGCCTTCAAGACAAATACCAGAATCGCCAACGCCTGCAGGGAGGCGCCAAACAAAATAATCAGTATTTCCAGTGCAACTTTCTTTTTACCTGAAAGCTTCTGCATAATTCGACCTCCATCCATTCAATTGTTTATGACCTTTATTTTATTGGTCCGCAGCTTCCAACCGGAACCGCCCCACCTATAGCCTCAATGATCGCCTTTGTCCTTTCAACGTCAAACCAGCTGCAAAGTTCGATGAAGTGTACGCCCTTTAACACTAATTCTTTTGAAGCATCGCACGCCATTTCCATATCCTTGACAAGCATGACCCGGGTATTGCATTCCGGGCTGAAAAGTTCAAGATGATCCATTTCTTCAAGACCTCTTGTAATGCTGATTATCCCAAACTCTTTGAGTGATGGCAGCGCCTCAAGTTTCGCCAGTTCTTCCGGGAAATAGTCGGCATGAAAAATTCTTATCTTGCCCTTACCGATTTCTATAAATTTCTGAGTAATATCGTCATCAAAATCTCCACAAAGATTGATCAGTTCAATTCCTTCTACGGCAAGCTGTCCGACTAATTCTGCTGCCATATCCATGTCTCCCGTTCCGACAAATAAACTGGTCTCCTCCGATGTCTCATGCATTTTCGAATAGGTTTTGGGGCTTTCTCCCGCAACATTCATGATAAAAGCAAATTTAAGCATAGTTTCATCTCCTTTAATATATGCAATTCAATTAAAGTTAAAGCTCCAAGTCTCCCTTATTTCAAGAGCTAACTTTTTATAAAGTATAACATAGGGACATTTACCTGGCAAACACTTGCTCGACCCTTTAAGACGCTATGCTTGAATATTGTTGAGTTTGAATTTATAATTAGTAAGTTGAATAGGATTCACTTAGAGTTTTTTTGTTCGAATACCTATTCATTATAAGAATGGAAAAAGTTAGGGGTGTGGTTGCGGAATCAATTGATCCGTCAAGATCGGATGAGCTTGATCTAGCGCTGAATCAGCTGGCAAATCTGATAAGCAGAAATTCCATTGGAAATTAATTTTCATTAAAATAATGGGCTTATAACTTAAAAATAGGAGGAATTAAAATGCGCGTAATAATCATGGCACCAAAGGGACACATGGCGAGTCTAATTGTAAAGGCTGCAG
>JBBRXH010000162.1:0-4202 GCA_038248565.1 Peptostreptococcales bacterium
ATTGTCTCGCTGTCCTTCCCGACTTGCTGTGGTAGCGCATCTCCCACTTTAACGCTTCTTCCGTTATACGCTCTTCATCGAGGGATACACCTTCCTGCGCAGCCAGTCCAAGGACGATCTTAATAAATTCATCCTTGCTGGGGCTGACAAAAGTAATGGTGAGCCCGAATCTATCTGCAAGGGACATTTTCTCCTGAAGGTTATCGGAAAAATGCACTTCCTTGGAGTTTCCGGGTCTATCATCCCATGTTTCACGTATGATGTTCCTTCTGTTCGAAGTCACATGGAGCAGCACATTTTGAGGCTGCGCTTCAAGGCCGCCTTCTATAACGGACTTAAAGTGTTTATACCCTACTTCACTCTCTTCAAAAGATAAATCGTCAATAAATAAGATGAACTTACAATCCCATCGGCTGATTTTTTCCATGATTTTATAAAGATCGCCGATATTCTCCTTAGAGAGTTCGATCATTCGCAGTTTTTGGCTGCCGAATTTATTAAGCAGGGCTTTAACGCAGGAGGATTTCCCGGTGCCCTTATCCCCATACAGTAAAACATTGTTGGCTTTTAAGCCCTTCATGAAAAACTCGGCATTCTCAATGAGTGCTGCCTTTTGTCTCTCGTATCCGATTAGGCTTTCAAACCTGACCTTGTCATAGTTTTTAATACCAATTAGGTCGCCTTCCCAAATAAAAGCGTCGTATTTTTCAAAAGGGCCATAAGAATTCTGCATATAATAGGATTTAAGCATCTCGACTGAAACAACATCGTCTGTAAGGCTCATAGCCTCATGAATCTTTTCTCTTTTTCCAGCCTTAGTCATAGTCTTCGTGCAGCAAACGGAGGTTTCCTCATCCTTAAAGCTTTTGGCCACGGTGCACCAATCCAGGCCGTAAAGCTGCTTTAAGCAAGCCACTTCCTTTTGGGCCAGCTTTGTGACGATAGTATTCCCTTTGATTTTTTGCGAATCACGGCTGAGTTTGTTTTCACTTTCTGCAATTAGCCTGCAGATATAATTCTGCCAGTAGTTTCCGCTGATATCCTCAGATTCGGTTGCGGCATTGAGCACTCTTTGGACATGATAATAGTCGCTTTCCATGTAGGTTATGTAATCCCTGTATAAAAACTCGTTAAAAATTTTAACACCGGTATTAATCACATCGTCCTGCCTGATATTGTCAAATAAAATCAACGCATCCAGACTGATTTTGTCCATATCATCCTCCATTCTATGCCTTTAAAATACCGGATTTATTTATAGAGCGGATGCTTGTCACATAACTCCTTGACAATTGCGGCTGCCCTCTGATGATAATCCTGATCCTCGGGATGATCGATAATCATGGCAATGGCTTCTGCCACCTTGACCATATCGGCCTCGAGGAAGCCTCTCGTAGTTACAGCAGGCGAACCTAATCTGATGCCGCTGGTAACAAAAGGTCCATTTGGGTCATTGGGTATCGTATTCTTGTTGGTCGTTATATTCGCTGCATCCAAAAGCCGCTCGGCAGCTTTGCCTGTAATGTTTTTATTCGTCAGGTCCAGAAGGATAAGATGGGTATCTGTACCACCGGAAACAAGTCTGAAATCCCTTTTGATCATTTCGTCAGCCAGCGTTTGGGCATTTGCCATAACTTGTTTCTGATAAGTTTTGAACTCCTCAGATGCTGCTTCTTTGAAACAAATAGCCTTCGCCGCTATGACATGCATGAGGGGCCCGCCTTGAATACCCGGAAAGATGGCTTTGTCGATCTGCTTTGCGAACTCCTCCTTGCAGAGAATAGCGCCGCCTCTTGGTCCCCTCAGCGTTTTATGCGTCGTTGTCGTTACGACATGGGCATGTAAAACCGGATTTGGCAGTAGTCCCGCAGCCACAAGACCGGCGAAATGTGCCATATCAACCATGAGATAAGCGCCGACTTCATCAGCGATTTCCCTGAATTTATCACTTTCTATGACCCTGGAATAGGCGCTGCCGCCGGCGACAATCATCTTGGGTTTATGCAGATGCGCCAGCCTTCTGACCTCATCAAAATCTATTCTTTCTGTCACTGGATCCACTTTATAAGCGACAAAATTGAAATATTTTCCGGACATATTGACCGGGCTGCCATGAGTCAGATGCCCTCCATTTGAAAGGTCCATTCCGAGTACTGTATCGCCGAATTCAAGCAAGGCAAAGTAGACTGCAATATTCGCGCTGGAACCGGAATGAGGCTGTACATTGGCGTGTTCTGCGTTGAACAAAGCTTTAAGTCTTTCTATAGCAAGATTTTCAGCTTTATCAACTTCCTCGCAGCCTCCATAGTATCTTTTGCCCGGATAGCCTTCAGCATACTTGTTAGTCAGGGGACAGCCGCTGGCATCCATAACTGCAGAGCTTGTAAAGTTCTCCGAAGCAATCAGTTCCAGTTTAGTCTCCTGCCTGTTCATTTCCCAGCGTATAATCTGACCAATCTCAGGATCAGTTTTGTCGATATGATTGAAATCCATAATTCCAGTTCCTTTCTAAATTCGTTTTTTATATTTTAACAGTATTTTCCCATGACATTTCTTCATTGACTTATTATAATAAAAATAACTCTGACCTTCAACCTAATAATAATATTTTACACGATTTAATGTAGGAATAATAAAATATATTGTTAGATGCCTCTAATTGATGGTATAATAATTTTAAATCCATCGATCTAAAAGGAGTAAATTAATGAAAAAAACAGCAGATGTGCTTGAAATACTGGATACACACCATGCAAAAGTAATGCTGTACAAGCATGTCAAATGCACAGGCTGCGGATCCTGTAACAAAGCCATGCATCCGGGATCTATTGTCAGGGCGGAAAATACAGTAGGGGCAAAAGCTAAAGATAAAGTATCTGTCATCGTCACTAAACAATTTAATGTTTTAGAATTTTTTATCATGTATATGCTGCCTACCATTATGTTTTTAGGTGGTCTTTGGATTGGGAGCATTATAATACCCATGGGTGCTCCAGACTTTATCGGCATAATATTAGCCCTGCTTCTTTTAGCGGCAGCAATCGTCGTCTATATGAAGACAAAGCACAGATACCTGCCGGTTTTTAATGTAAAAATAGTCAAAATATTGACCGTGTAATAATAAAGGAGGAAAGATAATGTCTAAATTAACGAATCTTACCGAAGAAACTTTTGAATCAGAAGCAATGAAGTCAACTATTCCCGTGGTGATCGATTTTTACGCAGATTGGTGCGGGCCCTGCAAGATGGTGGCTCCGATCATGGATATCCTTTCAGAAAAGTATGCCGGGAAAGTCAAATTTTTTAAGATCAATATCGATGAGCAAAGAAAACTTGCCATCACCCATAAGGTCATGAGTATCCCAACACTATTCTTTATAAAAGATGGGGCGGTCGTGGATAAGGTTACTGGTGCAGTACCTCAGCCAGTACTCGAAGAAAAGATCGATGTTTTGTTGAAATAGAAAAAATGAGGGTTAACAACCCTCTTTTTTTTAACTGAGACTATAGCGCAATATGGAGGTCCCTATGCTTAAGGACTATTTGCCAAATATTTCGTTTTTTATTGTGGCGCTTTATGTCGTAGAGTTTGTGCTGGCTTTTACCATCATCTTCCTTGAAAGAAAAAACCCCTCCGCAACCGTAGCCTGGATTATGATTATTTTCATCATTCCAATCGGAGGGATATTTCTCTATTTCATGATCTCTCAAAACATTTCCAAAAAACGCATTTTCAAGCTTCATCAGTCTGAAGAGACTATGATTAACAATGCCTTGCATGAGCAGTATCTGGAAATGTCGTCCGGCCACTATATCTATCATAAGCCCATCGTCAAAGTTTGGCAGCATATGATCAATCTTCATCAAATCTATAGTAACGCCTATTTTACTCAGGATAATAAGCTGACGATCCTAACCGATGGTAAAATGAAAATGGCCTCTCTCTTAAAAGACATCGCCGAGGCGACCACCTCTATTAATATCATGTATTTTATCGTAAAAAATGACAGCGAGGGTCAGTCACTCATCGAAGCCCTTTGTGAAAAGGCCAGACAAGGTGTAGAAGTGCGATTTCTTCTGGATGCCATGGGCAGCAGGCAAATATATCGGCATCATCTTAAAAGGCTAATGGATGCAGGCGGCAAATCCGCTTTTTTCTTTCACCCGAAGTTTAAAATACTTAATATGAAACTGAATTATAG
>JBBRXH010000163.1:0-4189 GCA_038248565.1 Peptostreptococcales bacterium
AACAAAATATGATTGCAAAAGTAACAATATTAAGAGAAAGGAAACAATGGACGCCACCAGCTAATCATCCTTGGAGAAAAAACATGAAAAGGGACATTTCTACTGTGCAAACAAGGTGACATTTTTACTGGGTGTTGACAGTAAAAGCAAACTTCAAAAAAATACCCCCTGCTGGGGGCATTTTTAGCCATTACCTAGAATCTCGTTTAGGACTTTCTTTGCATTCAGTTCGAGTTTTTTCTCATAAGCTAGCACTGTTGCAACTGCTAACTTAATTTTATCACCCTCCTTTACAGACTTTGGAACAAATTCGGAAGGAAGTTGAATTAATTTATCATTCAAAACTAATTCAACTTCTTCGTCACGAATTGACTTTATTGTTCCCTCGACTATTAGGAAGTCTTTGTCTTTGGGGGCCATATTATTGTGCTTTTTTAGCTGATCTTTTTCCAAATACAACCAATACGACAGCGGCCAATACCAATATACCTACGATAGAACTTTTCCATACAGTATTAATTTCTGTTCTCACGATGATCGGCGCTATTAATAAAGCTATAATATTTACCACTTTAATAATTGGGTTAATCGCAGGACCGGCAGTATCTTTGTAAGGATCGCCTACTGTATCGCCAGTTACTGCGGCTCCGTGAGCAAGAGAGCCCTTGCCACCGAAATTACCCTCTTCAATATATTTCTTTGCATTGTCCCATGCGCCGCCGCCTGAAGTCATAGAAATAGCCACAAACAGACCTGTCGTGATAGTGCCGATCAAGAATCCACCCAAAGCCACTGGCCCTAATACAAAACCAACAACAATCGGAGCCAAAACAGTTACTGTAGCCGGAAGAATCATCTCTCTAATAGCAGAACGGGTGACAATATCTACTGCTCTTTTATAATCAGGAGTAGCTTTGCCTTCCATAATTCCTTTTATCTGTTTGAATTGGCGTCTTACCTCTTCTACAACTGCTCCGCCAGCTTTACCAACGGCTTCCATTGCCAAGGCTCCAAAATAATAAGGGAGCAAGCCGCCAATAAATAAACCGACTAAAACATAAGGGTCTCTTAAATCAAAAGATAACGCACTGCCTGAATGAGATAATTTCTCTGTGTAATCTGCGAACAAGACCATCGCAGCCAATCCAGCTGAACCGATGGCGTAACCTTTTGTAACAGCTTTTGTTGTGTTTCCGACTGAATCAAGAGCATCGGTGTGAACTCTAACATCGGCTGGCAACTCTGCCATTTCTGCAATACCGCCAGCGTTATCAACAACTGGGCCAAATGCGTCGATAGCTACGATGATACCGGTCATGGAAAGCATGCTCATTGCTGCAACGGCGATACCGTAAAGACCGGCCAAGCTGTATGCCCCTAAAATTGCGGCAGCAATTACTAATACAGGAACAGCAGTCGATCTCATTGAAACCGCTAAACCGGTAATAACATTTGTACCGTGCCCTGTAACTGAACTTTCGGCAATCGATTTAACCGGTGCATATTTTTGTGAGGTAAAATACTCTGTAATCAGAACTAAAAGCGCAGTAACGACTAAACCGACCAATGAAGCTAAGTATATTTCAAGGGTTGAATATTTTCCGTTATCCTTCATCATCCAGTTGGTAATGAAATAGAAGGCAATCGCTGCCAAAACACCGGCTACGGTCAAGCCTCTGTAAAGCGTGCCCATGATATTGGTGGATTTCTTAGGAAGTTTTACGAACCAAGTTCCGATAATTGAGGTTAAGATTGAAGCTGCACCTAAAACAAGTGGGAATAGAATCGCATTCTCAAAACCAACAAAAAACAAGCTGCCCATAAGCATGGTGGCAATTGCTGTTACGGAATATGTCTCAAATAAATCAGCAGCCATGCCAGCACAGTCTCCGACATTGTCTCCGACATTGTCGGCAATTACGGCCGGATTTCTTGGGTCATCTTCTGGAATTCCTGCCTCCAATTTGCCAACTAAATCAGCACCAACGTCAGCTCCTTTAGTAAATATGCCACCGCCGAGTCTAGCAAAGATCGAGATAAGTGATCCGCCGAACCCTAAACCAATAAGCGCCTCAGTATCTTTAAATAAAGCATAAAAACCGGCTACAGCTAAAAGACCAAGGCCTACTACAAATAAACCAGTGACTGAACCGGATTTAAAGGCTACATCCATGCCAGCAGGAAGGCCTTTTCTTGAAGCCTCAGCGGTACGAACATTGCCTCGTACTGATACGTTCATTCCGATATAACCGGCCAAAGCAGAAAAAACTGCCCCAACCAAGAAACCAACGGCCACTTTCCAACCAATAGCATAAAGCAAAACTACAAACAGGATTGCAGCTACCATTGCCACAGTTGTGTATTGACGGTTTAAAAAAGCAGAGGCTCCATCTTGAATCGCCTTAGCGATGTCAACCATTTTCTTATTGCCCTGCGGCTTTTTCAGAACATTCAAAATTAAGATAAAACCGTAAACGAGAGACAAAAGAGCCGCTCCCAGAGCAATCAGAATAGAAGTGGTAAACATACCTTCCCTTTCTTAGAGTTATTATTTAAATAATTTAAGCTTAGAATATCATAATTGAGCGCTTTTCGCAAGAACAAAGAGACGGCCGCCCCAGAGGGAGCGGCCGGTATTCTGCTAAGTCAATTTGACGACGACTACTTTGATCGGAGAACTAACAACGACGTTATCAACCACCAGCACATAAGTATGATACCCTGGCTCAGCTTGGGTATCATCGAACGAATAATCCTGAGAGGTAGTTGCTAAATCTACTTCCTTCACGGATCCCTCTACCAGTTTCTGATCACGATAGATCTTGATTTTTGCCCCCATGACCATTTTTCGGTCAGAACCATAAGGGGGATAACTGAATCTAAAGGCGAAGTGAGGAACATCGGAGAGATAGACTCTACCATCCGGAGCTGGCGATGCCGAATCGACCTTAACACACTGATCGGTGGCCCAGATCTTTCCTTCTTTGAACGCTTTCTTCAGTTCCTCCATGGAAAGATCTTTCATGTAGACATAGTTTGCCCTCACCCACTTATCCTTATCGGTCGGATCTAATGGCGTATGAGAATCATTGTCGGTATGCACTCCATTAACCATTCCTTTTTCTAGCCTGCGAAGGTACTCATCGAAGGCTTCTGCGTCAGCTTTTTCACCACCATTACCGAAAAAGCCGATGGTACCAACTCCCCACTCATACTCCTCGAAATGAAAACGGAATCGGGCCCCGGGCTTATTTAACGTAGGATGGGCAGCGCCCCAGACCATTTTATTGAGATCACAGGCAGCAGAAAGCCTTTGAATTACTCCCAACTGCTGATCACATGCCGAGATCATTTCTATCGGCTCAGAACTAGTAAGCGGAAAGGCGACCATGTGGCTCTTTTGTTCTTCTCCTTCGAAATAGGATACTGAACAAAGTTCAACGCCGGACGCCATGAGAAAAGACTCGTTGGATTCAGCATCACACTCGCTGATATACGATCCAGCTGTGTTTGTAGTTTTCTTCTTAAGCCCAAACAGCATGTCATAGTGATCTGTTAGAATCATGCCATCAAAACCCTCTGTTTTGGCTTTCGTTGCCATCCCTTTCACAGTTCTTGTACCATCTGAGTGATCACTATGGCCGTGCAGGACAATACGGTAGAGTCTTTCTGCTGGGTCCGCCTGACAGTCAAAAGCGACTCCTACCTTACGAAATTCGACTGTTCCTTTGGCTGTCCCTCCAAGGATTTTGACCTCATAAAGGAATTTATCGGTGGGAATCAAGCTTGGATCAAATTCTGCACAAACGCTCTGCCAGATATTTAGCTTTGTCAGCTTGTAGCTGGATACGAGCGAGCCATTGATCCAAAGCGAAAGACCAACAATCTGATCAGATTTCGCTTGAAAGAAGAACCAGGTTCTTCTGGTTCCGTCAGGCAGGAAATTGTGGATAGAGTTAGTAATACCGCTAGCCATTGATGTCCCAGGACCGGCTGACATGTTGCAACTGCCTCCTGACAGCCAGGCTTTACCTGGTATCTGCAACGCCATTGCACCCGAAAGAACGAACAACAATAAACAACCTACAAAGAAAACATACCGTTTCATCTTGCATAGTCCTCCTTATACCTATCCCAAATAGGTTTGAGATACATTACCATTGTAGCATAAAATAATAATAATTATATA
>JBBRXH010000164.1:0-4150 GCA_038248565.1 Peptostreptococcales bacterium
AAGTCTTGCAAAATAAGCATTGCAGGTGGAAGGGTAGGCATCAACAAATTTAAGGTCTGTTACCAGGGCTGTTCGAACATAGGATCCTTCAAGAAGATCATGACTCAAAACCGTGTTTTCGGGAATCGCTCCCTTGAGAACTTCCTGGAATACGGCCAGATCATAGATGCCTTTTCCGGTAAAGATACCTTCACCGAAAAGATCCTGGTAGACGTCTGAAATCGCCCTTGCATAGGGGTCCAGACCTTCCTGGCCTGTAAATATCCGTGAAAACAATGACTTGTTTGAACTTTCAATATCGAAGTCGATTCTCGGCTGCATGATTCCGTAGCCAGAGGTAACGACGCCTTTAACCGGGTCGATAATGGGCCTGTTCAAGGGATGGGCCATGGTTGCAATCATATTTTTGGCCATACCCATGGGAAGGATGGTATCGCTGTCGAGGGTTATGACATACTTCACATCCTCGAAAGCCAGTTTGCTGCAGGAGGAATGGATAAAGCTGGTCTCGCCGGAACCCAGAATCAAATCATTGAATTCCATGAGCGCGCCTCTTTTTCGCTCCCAACCGAACCATTTATTATTCTGCTCATTATATTGGCTTTCGCGATGGAAGAAATAAAACCGATCAGCACTGTCTCCGGTAGGATACTTTTTATTTAAGGTCAAAATTCGTGAGATGGCGAAGTCGATGAGCTTGACATTATCATTTATGGTGGCATCATCAGCATCCTTATAGGCTCCAAGTAGGGCAAAATAAAGATTTGTTTCCCTATTGGAAAGATAATGACTTTCCAAGGTCCTTAGCAGTTCGTCTATGCGTTCTTCGTTGGGGAGCAGCGAGGGGATGACGACTATGGTCCTAAGCGCCTTTGGAATACCGCCTTTTAATTCCATTCTGGGCAGCACAGCCGGATGTAGACCTTTGCAGACTACCCAGTTTACGATGCTCATAGCGATTTCAGAGGATGGGATCAGCAGGACGACTACAATCAGAAGAATCATTAGACCGGATAATTGGGGCGTAACGATATGCGCATATTGAAGGGCTGTACCAATCAGTACCACAGTCAAAATCCCAAAAAAGCTTAGGTAAAGGGTCCCGGGATAATTATGAACAATCTTGGCGGATTTTGTCACCGGTTTTTTTCTTTTGCCCTGTCTCCTTTCAAGCATTTTCTGACCTTTATCGATGAGGTAATAGCCTACATGACCCATACGATCCTTAGAGGTATTAGCGTTATCCTTTGATTCAGCCTGGCTTATACCGATTTTTGCCAGTTCAATGGCTTCCCTTGCAATATGAATTTCGGAAACATTATAAAGCTGAGCCAGTTTTTCAACTTTTGACCGGTAACGGTTTCTGGTGGGTAGATCCATAAGCGGGTAAGTGCCATCGGGATCCTGATTTAGGGTTGCTTCGACAATACTGGCTTCAGAGAAAAGATCGGACCAATCTAGAGAAGAGACATATTTCAGGTTCGTCATGAGATTTCCAATAGAAATAGTCGTCACCGATTGGGCGTTATGCTCCTTTTGTGTCATGCTTTCCGTTGTTGTCCCATGAATTTTTAGGTGATTATCCATAATATCAAGGACAGTAGGGTAACTCCAGCCGGACCTTCTCAACCGATAGAAAAGATGCTCTGTAAAGGAAGGATTGATTTCGTCCATATCCATCAGGCTTTCTTCAAAGAGTTTCATGCGCCTTATGGTTTCTGAACCTTCACTGGCAAGAAAAGCGTCAACAACTTTTTCAGCCTTGCGCCATTGATTCTGGGTCTCTTTTATATTTTCACAAAGCTGGCGGATGTGTTCGATGAGGGCGAGCCTTATCACGATAGGCAAAGACCAGATTTCTCTGTCAAAAAGTATGCTGTGGGACTGATAGGCCTCCAGATAACTGAGCATTGCTTCCTCGTCAATTTTGCCGTCTGTGCTGCCGATCAGCTCCATGGCTACGGCATAGATGCGGGCGTGCCCCTTAAAAGGACCTTGCCTGAGCACCGGAAGCTTTGCGTATTCTCGCTTACTCAGATCTCTTCGCATACCTTTAACTTCTTCTTCAATGACATAAAAATTGTCCATGAGCCATTCCGCCGCTTCCGGTACAGAACGTTTATCCTGAAGATCGTCGCTCAATTGCCTATAAACGGAATAGATATAATCGTAATTATCGTTCATTCTGGGAAGAGGCCAGTTTAGAAGGGCTTTTTTACTGGAAACAGAATGAGAAATGGCAGTTTTTTTTGCAAGAATCGCCAGCTCTTCATGGGTCAAAGAGGCATCCCTGGGATTCCAAATCTTCTGATTTCTTGAACGTACCAGAATAATCCAGAGCAGGACCGAGATGAAGATGAAGAAAATCAAGGCTTCTATGATTAAGCTGATATATATATTCATTGTAAAACCTCCGCTGAAAATATTCATATAACTATAATGATTATAGCACAAAAAAGGTCTATAATGATAGCATAAAAAGATTAAACGAGGTGGAGAATTATGGATACGAGGAAATTTGAAAAATCTGAAGATCTACTGAAGGGAAAAATAAGGAAAATTGCGTCTGCCTCAAAAGTTGATGAACTCAGGTTTATAGATGCCGGTTTTTTTGAGCCAAAGGCTGTCTACAGAGGCAGGCAGCCATCCGACTTCATGATGGGCGCCAAAAGCATTATCGTCTGCAGCGTTTATATAGGGGCGTTTTACTTAGATGACTGGGAAGATGGCGAGCATGCCTTGACAAGCAGGCTGACCCTATCGGGATTCTATTTTAATGTGGTGGATCCTTTAGTGCCGATCCAGGAATACCTGATTTCGAAAGGGTATCGTGCCGTTGTTGCAGACGGATTTAATGAAGATGCCTGCATTCCCCTCAAACCAGCAGCAGAAAGGGCCGGACTTGGCTGGATCGGCAAAAACACCCTTCTGCTAAACGAAAGATACGGCAGCTGGCAGGCTATCGGGGCCATCATCACTGATGCAGACTTGGCAGAAGCTTATCCGAGTATGGAAAACCGATGCGGCAGTTGCCATGCCTGTGTTGATATATGCCCCCTTGGTGCTTTGGAAAAACCTTCAGAACTCATCAGAGAAAGATGTCTGTCACATTTGCTGGAAGAAGACAAAGTACCGGCAAAAGTACTGGAAGTCTCGAGGGATTACGTTGTGGAATGCGATCTGTGCCAGAATGTCTGCCCCTGGAACAAAAACCACCTGGAAAAGCCTTTGGAAACGCCCAGAGGCAATTCGTTTAACGGCAGAGACGAACTCTTGGATTTATTGCGTTACGAAAATCTGCTGGCGTTGGATGAAGAGGATTATCAGAAAAAGCTGGTACCGAATTTTTCCGGCATTACACTGTCCTATAAAGCATTCAGAAGAAACCTTGAAGCCGCTTATAAACATAGAACGGTTTAATTCAAACAGGCTGGGTATAACACACTTATTGGAAAATTCTTCACAGAAAGAAAGGCAGGTCAATCATGGAGCATAGTATCAAGAATATCGAATTTTCAAAGGCGATGGATTTAAAATCTTTAGTCGCCTATCAGGAGGGTCAAGTCGTCAGCAGAACCCTTGCACAGGGAAAACCAATCAGTATAACACTCTTTGCCTTCGATAAAGGAGAAGAAATCAGTTCGCATGCTTCTTCTGGAGATGCCATGGTGCTTATACTGGATGGTACAGCTGATATCACCATCGGGACAGAGAAGTTTATTGTGAACGCGGGCGAGACCATCGTGATGCCGGCTAATGTGGCTCATGCGCTTCTTGCCAAAGAACAATTTAAAATGCTTTTAACGGTTGTCTTTTCACTGAGTTAATAAAAAATCCCGATATTTGTTTTCGAGTTAACTTTGAGACAAAGGTTGCTATATTTTATAAAATATACTATTATTATTAAGATAAATAAATATGCCTCGGTAGGTGAGGTTACTATAAGGATACGGATTGCTGCCGTGAAAGGATGGAGACACCCTGAACTGGTCAGCAGGTTTTGCCGAATCAACAAGGCATAACCTAATGCAATTTCATCGCCTTACAGTGCCAAAGCTTGAACGGGAGTAATGGGGATTTAGTATGCCTTCGCTTTCGGTCAGGACCGGGCGAAGGTTTTTTGCGCACCTAACCTCATTTTTTTTAAAAA
>JBBRXH010000165.1:0-4140 GCA_038248565.1 Peptostreptococcales bacterium
CTGATGAATGAGCTTTCTATTATTTTCCACAAGCTGGGAATTGATACGCTCGAAGTGCTGCGGGCGGCCGGAACCAAGTGGAACTTTTTGAAGTTTTTCCCCGGGCTGGTTGGCGGGCACTGCATCGGCGTCGACCCCTACTATCTCACTTATAAAGCCGAAGAAGTCGGGTATCACCCGGAAGTTATTCTTTCCGGGCGGCGCATCAACGATAATATGGGCAAGTTCGTTGCCGAAAATACCGTTAAAAAGCTGATCAAAGTGTGGAAAGCGGTCAAAGGTTCCCGGGTGCTGATTCTTGGCCTGACCTTTAAAGAGAATGTCGGCGATATCCGCAATACCAAAGTCGTTGATATTATCAGCGAACTTAACGAATACATGGTCGAAACCTGCATTTATGACCCATTCGCCAACGCCGAAGAAGTCCGCCATGAATACGGACTTGAGATTCTGCCGTCATTAGACGCTTTGCCGCCAGTAGATGCCGTGATTCTTGCCGTGTCGCATGACAAGTTCAAGGATCTGACTCTGGATAAACTCGCCGGGTTCTGCAAAAAAGGCGCAGCACCGGTGCTTATTGATATCAAGGGCGTCTTTGAGCCGGGGATGGCGGTTAAGCTGGGGATCAAATACTGGAGATTGTGAGAAAAAAAGAGTAGTGCTGGGCAATCTGTTTCTTCAAAACGATTTGTCGATTCCAGAAGCAAATTCAATATTAGATCGAATCGCTGTTTAGCTAATCAGGCAGGTCGATTGTAGCCATCTCTGACTGCCTGTTCCATTGCTGCAAGTTCTTCGTCGGTCAAAAAAGCAAAATGAACGGACCTTTTTCTGGCGGAAAGACTACCTTTGTTCTGGAGACTCAGCTGGATAAACAGATCAATCAGGCGGTCTGGCATATCGATAATTTCCTGAAGCGCCTTTCTGGTGTTGTCATAATTGGTCAGAAAGCTAAGTTCTTCAACAAGTTCTTCCTCGATGGTTCTGCGAACAAAACCGGATAAGGCTTCTGCCTGAGCGGTCATATCAATGTAGCGATACCAGCACGCAGTATCATTTTCGACGGTCATTAGGCCCATCTCGTCAAGCCGATAGTCTATAAGCTGAAGCAGGGGCCTGGAAAAAGCTTCCAGAGATGCATCATAAGCCGCCAGATTCTTAAGAATGACAGCTGACACCGGGAACATAACCCCACTCGGCACCATTTGCCTGATCGAGAGGATGTTGTGGATCAGAAATCTATGAATACGCCCGTTTCCATCTTCGAAAGGATGCAGCAAAACAAACCCGTAATCGATTGCAGCAGCATGAACAACCGGCGACACTTTTCCCTCTATCATTCGTTTATGAGAATCGATCAGCCCGTTCATCAGTGTTACAAGATCATCAGGCTTTGGACAGATAAAATGAATGATCTCCTGCTGAAATGTGACCGTTTGCCCGACATAATTCTGACTGACGCGATAATCGCTGTCTCTGAAGCGAGGATCGACAACTCGGTTCTGCAGCTCTATCAGTCGCTGCTTCGCGCAGAAGTCTTCTTTTTCAGCAAGCTCAAGCAAGGCAATGAATTTTTCGGTTCGCGAAGCATCAGGCTTTACCTGCTCGATTGCAAAAGACGACCTTGTCTCCTTGCGATAAAGGTAGTTCAGCGCCCGGCGAAGAAGATCAGTAGAGTAAGATGCGACGATAGCCTCGCATCTTTTCCGCAGGTCGGCCGAATCCATTCTGGCAAGCGTCTCTGTTTTTCTGATGACCGGGCAAAAGTCTCTGGAACCGAGAAGATTGTTGATAATGCGATGTCGCCGGGATTTTTCTCCGTTTGCTACGGTGTAATACTTGTTTTCATCGAGCGCATCAACATAATTACCCGAAGTAATGTCATCTACAGGCAGCTGCCGGCCAGTCAAAAGCTCGTAGAAAAACCAAATTCTGCGAGCATACTTTCCGGTTGGCCTTGATTTGATATATTCGGTGAGCTCCTGTTGAGAAGCTTGCGCAAAAATGAGCGCCAACAGCCCCATGTTTATGCCATCATATTTCAGTGCAAACTCAAGATGGTCAACGATTTTTTCACCCGGCCAGTATCTTAGCGGATAAAGATCTTCAATTTGCCGCCCATGAACCTTCGACCGATGAGCTCCAGTATTTGTAACAAATGAAGTATGCCAATGCGGCATACTCTTAAGCTCAAGTTTATCTGACAGATATGCATAACCCGCCGGAAGAATTTTTATAATGCCTGTTTTCATAGGTCATCCTCGCAAAACTCTTACTACCCTGAAAATATAATTATATTTGATCATTTTGTCAACAAAACTATTATTTATAACCACATTTATGGTAAAACAATTACATTTTCGACCGTGCGAAAAGGCCAGAACTCTACCCTGGGAAGAACGCCTCAGCAAAAAAGTCTACGAGGCCCCCGACGGCCCGACAACAGTGCTGACCTGCTGACATCGATGGCAGTTTCCCTTAAACAGAATGGTAAAAATAGGATTTGGTTTGTTGGGCCAGAGATCAGGGGGCATTCTCAGGTAGGGCTTCTGGAATAACTATATCTTCAGGAAGAATTTTATAGACAACTCCATTTTTGGACGCGTAAACAGTGTTGCCCATTTTTTTGTGCATGATTGCAGCTCGCCGCATTGCTCGCTTCAAGGCATTCTCAATCATAATACCTTCAATGATTATTCTATCCTGGTTGTTTATCTTTTTTTCAAACACAGCTGTATTTCTCCTTAAGAAATTTCCAGATTTCCGGCTTCAGAACTGTTTCCTGAAATGCGCACTCGCCACTGGCAATTAAAACTGGAGAAAACGCGCAGGAATTATCATAAAACCTCCAATGATCGGCCAGGGGCATGTAGAACCGGAAAAAGTTAAAGAGACCTGCTTCATACCTTCGCATTATAACATCTTTAGGAATATTGTGGCCGCCATCAGCAACTCTTTCGGCAACTCTATCTACAGCCAGTTCAGGCGATTCCAGCCAGAAAAAACACAATGAAAAGTAATACCCGACAGACTTCAACTCAGTCAGCCACGGAACAAAAGATCTTGCCGCGAGAGTTGTTTCAAAAGCGAAATTCAGCTTTTGCGAAGCCAGCTCATTCAGTCGCGAAAGCATCACCCGGCCTGCTTTAATTGCGGCTTTTTCCGGTCTGAATGCGGACAATCCATGGGCTATTACATCAGCATTAATAAATTCATCAACACCCATACCTCCCTGGAGCAACTCCGGGGCAGATGTTGATTTACCAGCACCATTCGGCCCACAGATCATGATGATTCGAGGCTGATTTGTCAGCCCATTCCCTGCAGCATATCTGGAAGATGGCTCACATAAAGCTCTGCTCTGTAAAGCCATGTCGGTGCCTGGTTCATAATCACTGATATGCAGGCGCTGCTTAAATTCCTGCAGATCGCCTCTGGAAGTGAAGTTACTGATATCGATGCCAACTAAAGAGTCAGCTTCATTAAGACGGACAAAAATTCCATCAGAAAGCCGTATTGTTTTAACAGCGGCCCCCTCTGAGAACTTGACATGAAGACTATCAGTATCTGGAGAGTATTCTATTTTCATTATCTTTACCATGGAAAATCGTAATCTGTTATCGAGCCATGCTTTTGACCTGGCTACTCAACAAAAAATAATAACCCGACTGTGCTTGGGAAATCAACTATGGTGGTCTGGGAAATAGTATTCGACCGGCGCGAAAAGGCCTGCTGACATCGATGGCAGTTTCCCTTAAGGTTCTTAATAAGGATTAAAAACTTGTTTCGTAATTCCTCGGACAATGTTCGAAAATCCTCAATGATTCTTTCTTCAAGAGAATTTCTCGTATTCATAAGCAATACCTCAAAGTATTTAGTTATTTTGTCAGTATCGAAATAGTCAAACTTTGTACCGCCTCAACCACAGTTGCCACGATCCAGGTTTGTCTAAATCAACCTCCTCAGAGGCAGGTTCAACAACCAATACTCCGTTTTTCAGGGAAATTTCCACTTCGGAATTGTTAGTTAGATGGATCTCATTTGCAAACGGCTTTGGGATTCGAATAGCTAAACTATTGCCCCACATTTGCACTTTGCCTTTCATAATGAACTCCTTTTTTATATCTACAATAATGAAAC
>JBBRXH010000166.1:0-4108 GCA_038248565.1 Peptostreptococcales bacterium
ATCCGCAAAATTACTGGTAAAAATATATCTGATGAAATAGAAAATAAAATTCATTTTGCAGGTTTGATGCTCCTGTTTCTGCTTATGATCTGGATTTCAGTTCAGGATGTTGAAAGACTGATTATTAAATAGGGTAAGACCCAGGAGATGAGGAAAATAATTTGAAAAGAATATCAAGCAAAGTACACTGTGGTAAGGTCGAAATAGGTGGCGGCGCAGCAATATCTATTCAGTCGATGACCAATACGGATACAAGGGATGTAGGCGCTACCGTTTCTCAGATATTTAGACTGGAGGAAGCCGGCTGTCAGATCATTCGTTGTGCTGTACCGGATTATGAAGCAGTGGAAGCACTTAAAGATATCAGGAAGGTCACCAATCTGCCAATGGTGGCCGATATCCATTTCGATTATAGGCTTGCCATTGAATCCATGAAAAATGGAGCCGATAAAATAAGAATCAACCCGGGGAATATTGGAGATAAGGACAAAGTACGCAAGGTGGTTCAGGCAGCTAAAGAAAGAAATATACCCATCAGAATCGGCGTAAACGCTGGTTCCCTTGAGAAGGATATTCTGGCTAAATATAACGGTATTACAGCGGAAGGACTTGTGGAAAGCACTTTAAGAAATATTCGGGATATTGAGGATATGGGTTTTGAGGATATTGTGGTATCACTTAAGTCATCGCATGTTCGTTTAAATTACGATGCACATCTTCTGATTGCCGATAAAATCAGGTATCCGCTGCATATTGGCATTACAGAATCCGGGACTATTGAACGAGGCAAGGTTAAATCCGCAGTGGGCATTGGTGCTCTGCTTATGGCTGGCATAGGAGATACTATCCGCGTCTCATTTACCGGCGATCCTGTCAATGAAGTATTGTTTGCAAAAGAAATATTAAAAGCAGCAGAGCTTAGGGATGAAGGAATCAATCTGATTTCCTGCCCGACCTGCGGACGATGCAGCATAGATTTGGATAAATTTGTAAACATCGTAGAAAAAAAAATCAATGCCATTAAAATCGAAAAGCCATTTACTGCAGCAATTATGGGATGCGAAGTCAATGGCCCGGGCGAAGCGAGAGAAGCGGATGTGGGAATTGCTTTTGGAAAAGGTAAAGCCATTATCTTTAAGGGCGGAGAGATATTAAAAACGGTTACTACGGATAAAGCAGAACAGGAATTCTTAAAGGAAATCAATAAAATAATCAAATTTAAATAATCAAGTTAAATCAAGTATTAGAACAAATAGACTTTCAGCGAAAAGTTTTTTCAGGAGGACAACTTTGAATAAGCTATTAGAAGACTCTATTCAATGGGATAGAATAGGACATCATCAGAGAGACAGCCTCCATTTCAACATTGAAAAGGCAGCAATTACAAAAGCTACAAAAGAACTTCAGTTAGTCATAACCCTTAACTTCATCATACCCTATGATAATATTCCTATAATTAATAATGCCCTAATGAAAGAGATTCCGGATATTAGAGGCATTACTTTTGATTTCGTTTACAAGGACATGATCCTTTCAGAAAATGAGATTATTGGACTTTATATCGAGCACATGATACACACAGTGAATGGCACTTTTGCCCACTTGACGAAAACCATATTCCCCGAGGAATACGTTTATAATACTGATGCCAAAGAACTCAGGATTAAAGCTTTAGGCGACAATGCAGTCTTTAGGCTTAATAAGGATGTTGCAGTCCTTTTTCATAGAATTTTAGCAGAAAAATTTAATATTCATGCAGATATCCTATTTGAAAATCATACCACCCAATATTCTGATCAGACCAGAGAAACCGAAGCAGCAGATGATGCTGAGTGCAGAGCAATTGTGAGAAATTCTTCGTTAAAAACTCATTCAGGTGGCATCAATGCAAATAAAATTGGTAAAAAGCCTATTCTGAAGGGAAGATTGCTGGGAAAAACCATTTCGGATGAATCTTTAAGTATAGGGAACTTGACTGCCCACGCTGGGATCGTTGTGATTCAGGGAGAAGTATTTTCCAAGACCGTGCGAACAATCAAGAACAACAAAAAAATGGCGGCCATACTCATCACAGATGGTTCCGGCTCAATCTGCGGCAAGCTTTTTACCACGGAAGAAAAGTGGCTGGAGATTGATAATAGTATCAGTAATGGAGATCGGATTAAGATTAGAGGAAATGTGGAGTATGACAACTATGAGGGTGGGCTTGTAATCCTCGTTAAGGATATTGAGAAAATCTCAGTAGTGCCGAGAAGTGATGATTCTGCAGAAAAGCGAGTTGAACTGCATGCCCATACGAAAATGAGCGCTATGGATGGTTTGATAGAAACTAAAGAGCTAATTAGTCTGGCAGCTGCCTGGGGACATAAAGCCATAGCCATAACAGATCACGGTGTTGCCCAGGCTTTTCCGGATGCGATGGAAATGGCAAAAAAGCTTAAAGGCAAGATAAAAGTAATCTATGGGATCGAAGGCTATATCTTTGACGATGAATTTAACAAAGGCACCTATCCAAAAGATCTTACAACGGAAAGCGACTATATCGTATTTGATATCGAGACTACCGGACTCTCTGCGCTGAGAGATGAAATTATAGAAATTGGAGCCGTTCGTGTATCCGGGAAAAAAATTATAGATTCATTTCATTCTATGGTGCATCCTGCTGCCGGTTATATACCTTCTCATATAACTGAATTGACCGGTATAAACTATGAGATGGTTAGGGAAGCACCCTCAATCGATGAGGTTTTTACCAGCTTTATGGCTTATGCCGCAGAACTTCCACTTGTAGCGCATAATGCAGATTTTGACGTCTCATTTATAAGGGAGACAGCCAGGAAACATCATCGGGAGATAAAAAATCCTATCGTCGATACTTTATTTCTGGCAAGACTTCTTCTCAAAGATATCAAGAGGCATAAGCTTAATTTGGTAGCGGAGTATCTGAACATCAGTTTAGTCAATCATCATCGTGCTTCAGATGATGCAAAAGTTACTGCTGAAATACTGATTAAGTTCTTTGAAATGCTGGAATGTATGGGCATTTCTTTCTTAAACGACCTATATAAGGCATCCGGGAAAAATATAGACTATAAAATAAAAGAAACGCATCATATTATAATATTAGTAAAAAATTATGTGGGGTTAAAAAATCTGTATAAGTTAATATCCAAATCTCATATGGATTTCTTTTATAAAAAGCCACGCATACCGAAATCCGTTTTAAATAGCCACAGGGAAGGATTGATGTTAGGATCAGCCTGTCAGGCCGGCGAAGTCTTTCAAAGCATTCTGAACAAAAGACTTGATAAAGATATAGATGACATAGTAGAGTATTATGACTACCTGGAGATTCAACCGCTAATCAACAATGAATTCCTTATTAACGAAGGTAAAATCGAAGACAAAGCAGGTTTAATTGAAATAAACAGGGAAATTATAAGGCGGGCTGAAACTCATGGTAAGCTTGTCGTCGCCACCTGTGACGCCCATTATACGGATGCTTCCTCCGCTCTTTACAGGAAAATTCTCATGTCTGGACAGGGTTATAAGGATCTGGAAGGAGATAAAGGATTATACCTGCGAACTACAGAGGAAATGCTTGCAGAGTTTGACTATTTAGACGATGAACTCGCCCACAAGGTTGTCATTTCCAATCCCAATGCAATCGCAGACATGATTGACTATATTCAACCCATCCCGGATGGTACGTTCCCGCCAAAGATTAAGGGAGCTGATGAGTCTTTAAGTACGACATGCTGGAAAACAGCTCAGGCTATTTATGGAGATCCATTACCTCAAATAGTCGAACAACGACTCATAAAAGAATTGGATTCCATTATTAACCATGGATACTCAGTTATGTATGTTGTAGCGCAGATGCTGGTGGAAAAATCCATGAGCGATGGCTATTTAGTGGGCTCGAGAGGGTCTGTGGGATCATCCTTTGCGGCAACTATGAGTGGTATTACGGAAGTTAACCCGCTGCCTGCCCATTATATATGCCCAATTTGTAAACAGTCAGATTTCACCAATATTGGAGGCTTTGATTGTGGTGTTGATTTACCCGATAAAAAGTGTCCAAGATGCGATGCCGATTATAAAAAGG
>JBBRXH010000167.1:0-4106 GCA_038248565.1 Peptostreptococcales bacterium
AAATGAAAAATCTAATCATTTATGCCAGTAAATATGGCGCTACGGCAGATTGCGCCAAGGAACTTGCGGGTCTACTGACGACAGAAACCCAGGTTGTCGATATCGATAAGCCCTTTGAAATCGATTTAAAAAGCTTCGAGCGCATTATAGTGGGTTCTTCTGTCTATATGGGCCAGATCAATAAAAAAATTAAAAACTTCTGTGATCATAATAAAACTGCTCTTTTGGAAAAGGAACTGGTTATTTTTATCTGTAGCGGAATTCCAGAAAATTTTGCAGACGTTGTCAATGCTAATTTCTCAGACGAAATAAAGAAGCATGCCATAGAGACCGAGTATTTTGGGGGAAGGCTCGAGCTTGATAAAATGAAATTTTTGGATAAAGCCATCGCCGGTATGATGGCTAACCAAAAGGGCGAAAATCGACCGGTCATAGAGATCAAAATAGAGGCCATAAGGGAACTGGCCGTAAGGCTTAATGGATAATAGACTGACTATGCGACTAAGGGAAGTGGTTAAAAAGGGAAGTGATGAAAAATGTCCGTAATTAAAACCAATGCCATGCGTCTTCTCGATAAGGCCGGAAAAACCTATAAGACCCACGGATATGAAGATCATGATGGGTTGATTGATGGGATATCAGTTGCTGGAAAGATTGGCCGGCCAGCCTCTCAGGTTTTTAAAACCCTGGTGACCCAAGGCGCCAGCAGAGTGTATCATGTTTTTATTATTCCGGTCGACTGTGAGCTTGATCTAAAAGCCGCCGCTAAGTCTTCTGGAGAGAAATCTGTTGAAATGATTAAGGTTTCTGAAATTGTGAAAGTGACAGGCTATATTCGCGGCGGCTGTTCACCGCTGGGTATGAAAAAACAGTACCCGACGATCATAGACAGTTCTGCGAATGATATGGAGACCATCATCTTCAGCGCCGGCAGGATAGGTAGCCAAATAGAATTACCTGCCCGGGATTTGGCAATTATGACCGGAGGACACTTCGCCGAGATCGCTGTAAAATAGAAAATTGTTAACACGCATTTTCTTAGGGACATAGATAATTTCATTTTCATCAGCACTTATTTTTCAAAAGAGACCTATTTACATAGGATAAATAGGAGTATAATTTAAGAAGGTCAAATGTTTTGTTCCTTGTATTTCTACTCCGAACTTCTCTAAACCATTTTTAAATGGCTTGTTTAGTCGATAGGGCATAGGGAGTAATTTCTATACCTGCCTTTGCAAAGGAGTATAAAGATATAATTTTTATATTCTTTTTTTGTGTTACCTAAAAGAAGGAGGTGTTTCCGGTTGGGCGCCGGAGAGATGATGAGCAAAATTTTAATGGTATCACCCAAAAAATGCACCGGCTGCAAAACCTGCGAAGTCATTTGTTCTTATACAAAGACTAACGCATTCAATCCGAAAAACGCAGCAGTTACGGTTCATGATTATGAAGATGTAGGCATCGCAGTACCCATGATGTGTATGCAATGTGAGGATGCAGCCTGCAAAAATATTTGCCCGGTATCTGCCATCAGTCAGAATCGGGATGGTACGACGCTGATCGACTTTGACAAATGCATCGGCTGCAAAATGTGCGTCAGTGCCTGTCCTTTCGGCAATATGTCTGTCAGCTTTGAAAACAGAAGACTGACCAAATGCGATCTGTGTGACGGAGCTCCGAAATGTGCTGAATTTTGCCCCTCCGGTGCTATCAGCTATGTTGAGGCCACTGGTCTTAACATCCTGAGAAAAAAAGAATTGGCACGCAGGTTCAAAGATTTAGCTGAAGAGGAGGTGTAGAGATGAATGCTTGGATGGGAACAATTTTAAGAGTTAATTTAACCGCCGGCACTGTGACCAAGGAAAAGCTGAATGAGAAATTCGCCAAAAGTTATATCGGAGCCAGGGGTCTTGGCACCAAATATTACATCGATGAAGTCAAACATGATGTAGAACCTCTGGGACCCAAAAATAATCTGATTTTTATGACAGGACCCCTTACCGGTACCTTTGCCGCATCCTCTGCACGTTACAATGTGGTCACAAAAGGGCCGCTGACGGGGACTATAGCAGCTTCCAATTCCGGCGGTGTTTTTGGTCCTGAGCTTAAGATGGCCGGCTACGACGGCATCATATTTGAAGGCAAATCCCCAAAGCCCGTCTATCTGTTTATCGAAGATGATGAAGTCAGACTGGAAGATGCCGGCGCTCTTTGGGGAAAAACAGTATTTGAAACCAATGATTTTATGAATGAAAAATACGGTGAAGATTTTAAAACATCCTGCATCGGGCCCGCGGGAGAGAAAATGGTACTCTTTGCTTCTGTTATGAATGACAAGCATAGAGCCGCCGGACGCACAGGCGTCGGGGCTGTTATGGGATCCAAAAACCTCAAGGCCGTCACGGTCAAGGGAACAAAATCCATTCACGTAGCAGATCCTAAGGCATTTTATGAAGCCTGTAAGGATGCCAGAATAAAATTAAAAGCTAATCCGGTTTCCGGAGCAGGGCTTCCGGCTTATGGCACCGAAATACTGGTTAATATCATCAACAGCGTTGGCGGTCTTCCCACCGGTAACTGGCAGGAAGCCATATATGACAAAGCCGATGATACCGGAGGAGAATCCCTGGTAGCTAAATATCTGGTCAGAAATAAAGGGTGTTTTGCCTGCGGCATCGGCTGTGGGAGACTGACCAAACTCACCGGCAAATACAACGAAATTGGAGAAGGCCCTGAATACGAATCAGCCTGGGCAATGGGCGCTGACTGCAGGATCAACGATCTTGAGGCCATCACCAAGGCAAACTATATCTGCAATGAACTGGGCATGGATACCATAACCATGGGATCTACCATCGCATGTGCTATGGAGCTCTATGAAAAAGGCTATCTGACAGACAAAGATCTTGGTGGTAAACCCCTGCTCTTCGGTGATGCCGAGGCTATGGTCGATTTTGTTTCAAAGACAGGCCGCAGAGAAGGTTTTGGCGACGTTTTAGCCCTTGGCTCCTATAGACTGGCTGATAAATTCGGCCACGCTGAACTGTCTATGACAGCCAAAAAACAGGAAATGCCGGCTTATGACGGCAGAGCCATCCAGGGAATAGGTCTGAATTATGCAACTTCCAATAGAGGGGGCTGCCACGTTCGGGGCTATACCATCTCTCCTGAAGTGCTGGGACTGCCACTAAAAATGGACCCATTTGCCACTGAAGGCAAAGCAAATATCTTAAAAATATTCCAGGATCTTACCGCGGTAGTGGACTCTCTCGGACTATGCCTATTCACGACCTTCGGCATCGGACTCCCTGAAATAGCAGCTATGTATCGTGCGGCCATCGGCGAGGATATTTCAGATGCTGAGTTACTGAACCTGGGAGACCGAATTTGGAACATGGAAAAGCTTTACAATCTATCCAACGGCTTCACAAAAGCTGACGATACCCTGCCGCCCAGACTGCTCAAAGACCCAATACCCGCCGGCCCGGCAAAAGGCAGAGTCAATCAGCTTGATGTTATGCTGAAGGAGTATTACGAGCTGAGGGGCTGGGATGCCGCTGGCGTTCCTACCAAGGCCAAGCTTAAGGCTCTCGAGCTGATCTAAAATAAAGAGGCTGTATTGGATGTGCGGCAGCCGGATCTTAGAATGATTCGCCAATACAGCTTCTATTTTTAAAAATAACTCCTTAAAATGGGAAATGCTTTATTTCAATATCACATAAAAAAGGAAAGTAGATATATTTAATATGATGATTCGATTTTTTGCAAATATCAGGGATATTACTAAAGTCAAGGAAGTGGATGTCCCGGCTCCTGAGACGATTTCCGCGCTGCTCTATTTTTTGTCTGAGAAATATGGCAAAGAAATGGCGGGCAAGCTCATTGGAGTGGATGGGAAGCTGCACCCGGATATGATCGTTTTACTCAATGGAAGGCATATAGAATATGTCAACGGAGAAGAATCGCGTTTGTCCGAGGAAGATATAGTCAGCTTTTTCCCCCGCATTGCGGGAGGATGATGTTTTTCAGTCCGGAGATATTATCAGAGAGAATAGAGAGGCATAGATATGGAAGAGCGTACTAAGCTAAAAGAAATTATAACCGGT
>JBBRXH010000168.1:0-4104 GCA_038248565.1 Peptostreptococcales bacterium
CCTGCAAGTTTAGATTCGATTCCCAATAGTCATCAAGCCCATTGAGCAGGCTGCCCTGCCCGAACAAGTACATATGCCCTATCGGCGGTATACTTGCTCTGCTGGAGTAAAAGCCCATGATTTTACGAATCTCGTCATTGAATCTATAAAAGAACGGTTTGAGCAAGGTGTAATACTTTTGGGATGCTTCTTCATTACCAAAGAATGTGTTTTCGCTCTCTTTCAGCTTCTGGATTTCTGAAATGGGGGTAAATGTCTCATCAGAAATGTTTTTTTCAATTTCTTTTGACCCAATTTTGATATGTCTGTAAAAAACCGGCTTCCCCTTCGAGAGGAAATATATCGTTGTGAAGGTATCGCCAAAATCCAACAACATGATGCTTTCATCCCCCCAAAGGTTATCATTGATCACGACATCCCCCGAAAATAGCTTGTCTATGGCATTCACGTTAACGTCCATAGCTATGGTTTTTAGCTTGGCAATCCTCATTAAATTATAATAGCTCTCCACAAGATCCCCATCGATGGCGACAACCCTATATCGGTTTAAGGCAACGCCGTTATCATTGATGACCTTTTCGATAAATTTGTACTGAATCACATCAGTAGTCAGTACATTAAATGTCTGATAGAGTTCGCTCCTAATCATGCTGTCGAGTTCTTTTGGCTTTGCCTGTGGCAAATCGATATCCCGAATGACTGCATTGCAGGCATTAATTGAGAGCACCACTTCTCTGGCTTGAAAATTTCCGAGTTTAATGGCCTCTCTTATTGTCTCTGCCAATAATTCAGGATTCTCAATATAGTCGTCTTTTATGCAGCCATCAGGTATTATAAAACTTTGTGCCTTTTGAACCGAGAGTCCGCTTTTACTATTGCTTCCTTCCGCCAAATGCAGGTTCTTAGTGCCAATATCCATCGATAGTAATGAGCTCATAAATTCACCTCCGCTTATTTCACTGTATTTTATTCTATAGATCCATATATATCGAGTATCGGTAAAATCATAGCAATGATAATAAATCCAACCATGACGCCCATGACAATAATCAGTATCGGCTCCATCATGCTGACTAACTTCTGAATCGAGTTCTCAACTTCGTCATCATAATACTCTGCGCATTTCTCCAGCATTTTTTCCATGGTTCCGGATTCCTCACCTATGCCGATCATTGAATAGACCATAGGCGGCAAGGCTGATACTTTACGCAGAGACTGAGATAAGCTCATACCCTTGCGGATGTCTTCCTTTGTCTGATTAAGGCCATCCATAATCACTCTGTTCCCAACAACTTTGATAACAATATCAAGTGCCTGAAGTAGGGTCATGCCGCTGGCTAACAGTGTGGATAGAGTCCTGGTGAATCTGACGGCTGATATCTTTGTAATAGTAACACCCACGACAGGAATCTGAAATAATAGCGAATGCCATTGACGAAGTCCCTGTTCTGTTGAAGTATAAGTGCGAAATCCAACTACCAGAAAACCCAGCACAATGAGAACTATATACCATGAGCTTCTCAAAATTGTAGAAAATGCTACCAAGATCCTAGTCGGCAAAGGCAGCGTCATGCCACTGGAGGCGAACATGCCCATAAATATCGGCAGCACCTGGGTCACCAATATAAGCACAACGGCTATAGCCAGCAGCACTAGGATGATTGGATAGGTCATAGCTGTCTGTATCTTAGCCTTAAGCTTGACATCTTTTTCGAACTGTTCAGCAAGCTTAGTGATAACATGATCCAGTCTGCCGCTAGCTTCGCCAGCTTCGACCATGCTAATCATGATTTCCGGAAAAACACCTACCTGCTTGCGAAGTCCCTCTGAAAGCTGTTCTCCCCGCTGGACAGATTCATAGAGTCTTTTAATGCTCTCCTTGATATTTTTTTTATCCATCTGAAGATAAAGGATATTGAGCGCTTTGACCAGAGTGACTCCGGCTGAAAGCATGGAAGACAGCTGCCTGCATAACATGGCAATATCTTTAGTGTTTAGGGTTATTTTCGCCCCCCCCATGATATCCTTGCGGGATTCTGATTCTTTAAAACTGACCAGAAATAAGTCTTTGCTCTTGATCTGAGATATCAGTGCTGATTCGTTTTCGGCCTTGACCATGTAATTTTTGACAACGCCACCGTCTATTTTTTTGACTGTACAATTATATTCCTGCATAGAACACTCTCCACCTCTCAATCATTGGGGCTAAAATATCCGCGGATTTACTCGCTATAATACCTAATTTTAGTGCCTTGAAGTCTCATAGCAGTCTCATTCTGGAATAATTATAGTGCATTTTTATACAATATACAATTATATTATCATTACTTTTGTAATAGATTTGTCATTTTATTATATTATGTTGCTTTTTCAGTACATTTTCTTACAATCACTGCTATATGAGAGGGTTTAAGTTGATGCAGGCATCGACCATCTTCGAGCAGAAACCTATAAATCCAATGGATAACTGAATTCTTCCTGTTTTTATTATATGCTAAAATAGGGAGAAGACAAATTAATCTTTATTGAAGACTTCAATGTATCGCGTATAGCTAAAACTGCTTTCCTTAATGCTTTTTATGGCATTTGATTTGAAATTTGAACTTATCAATAAACAAAAATTAAAAAGGCCACCAGGCATTACTGCTTAGTGGCCGTTTTAAATTTTGTGGTGAAGGTGGTGGGACACATCACTCCATTGTTTCCAATTGGTGCTGACTATGTCTTGAACTTCCTATGGAAGTCCCCCGGCGTATTATGAAAGCTGTAATATTGTTTGAAGCTTCCATCCTAGTACATCTGAATCAGATGCCTATAAGTCGATACAGAGCTGTTGAATCGCTTCACATACTCCTCGGCATCGCCGTCGCCTTTACGTTACGGTTTCACCGATCAAGCCGGATTTGCGCCTGCAGTTCACACTGCAGGGCGACTATTTCACTAATCGAACCCACGTCCGAAAGCACATTCACGAGAGTTTCTCCGAGCGCAGCTGATGATTTATTTATTTCGCTTCTTGAGACGCCCGTCAGCAGGCTTGACTTTCAGCTATCCTATTATTCCCCCGTGCTACTAGGAGCTCACACGGAGTTTTCCTGTATATTTGACGCCCTGGCTAAACCCTACAGGTGAAACTTAGGGGACGAGCTGCTAACTAAGCAGCTAATGCGTAATTATTTTTTGCGTTTATCTTTAAGGTACCGCTTTTAACGTTGACTCGGTGACAACGGCTCGCTTCTCCGGCTTCAACACCCCCGTCGAAACCTTTACACCCCCAAAATATATTTATCAAAGCTTCATCTTAGTTAAAGATTCAGCTAGAGATACAAGTTTAATCGCCACGTCTGGACTCCTTCATCTGATGGGCTATCCTACGGTCGGCGTCTTTCTTGGCAATGGTATCTCTCTTGTCGTAATCCTTCTTGCCCCGCGCCACTGCCATCTCCAGTTTAGCTACCCCTTTTGCGTTCAAATAAACATTTAGGGGAACTATGGTGAGCCCTTTAAGGGTAATTTCTCCCGTCATTTTCCTGATCTCCTTCTTATGGAGAAGCAGCTTTCTTTGCCTAACGGGATCTACGTTATGGATATTCCCTTTGTCATAGGGACTGATGTGCATATTGAAAATGATCATTTCGCCGTCGACCACTTTGGCGTAGCTGTCCTTGAGATTCACATTGCCCTGGCGCATGGATTTGATCTCCGTGCCCGTCAGGACTATGCCCGCGTCATAGACGTCCTCGATGAAATAATCGTGTCTCGCTTTTTTGTTGTTGGCTAATATTTTGCCTTGTGCCATGTTTCTTTTCCTTCTATTTCAGAATGCCAACTATTATTGAGTGCGAATTATTATTGAATGCCAACTATTATTGAGTGCCGACTATTTTATGGTGCCGATTTCATCAAATGGGAATAATCTTAATGCCGCCTGGCCGAGGACCGAATTAATGGCTATCTCGCCTAGGTTTGGGTCTCTGCTGTCAAGGCTGACAGGTCTATTGTCTCCCATGACGAAAAGATGTCCTTCAGAGACTACCGTAGGTGCCATGTCCCCCGGCGTTGCTCCACCGTAAACATAAGGTTCCTCAAGGGCTTTGCCATTTC
>JBBRXH010000169.1:0-4100 GCA_038248565.1 Peptostreptococcales bacterium
AGGGAAAATTCCTTTACATAGGTAACCTGTGGCAAGCCTAACTTTTCAGCAAGCTGAGGGCCCACCTGTGCAGTATCTCCGTCGATGGCCTGCCTGCCCGCAAATATAATGTCATACGCTCCAAGCTTTCTGATACCTGCCGCCAGGGCATTGGACGTGGACCATGTATCGGAACCACCCATGGCCCTATCGGAAAGCAGGACCGCATCATCTGCGCCCATGGCGATACATTCCTGAAGCATTTCTCTGGCCTGAGGCGGCCCCATGGTGATCACCGTAATATGAGTATTCGGATCTTTATCCTTAATTTTTAAAGCTTCTTCTAAAGCGTTGGCATCGTCATGATTTAAAATGCTGGGCACGCCATCTCTTATTAGTGTGCCTTTTACCGGATCTATCTTTACTTCGTTTGTATCAGGCACTTGCTTCACGCATACAACTATTTTCATTCTCGTCCTTCCTCTCTATTTAAAAATGTCTCCCGAAATTACCATCTTCATGACTTCTGATGTGCCCTCATAGATTTCCGTAATCTTTGCATCTCTCATCATGCGTTCTACCGGATAATCTTTAATATAGCCATAGCCACCATGGAACTGAACAGCCTTGGTGGTGACATACATGGCAGTCTCTGAGCAGGAAAGCTTCGCCTCTGCAGCTTCTACTGTGCTGGGAAGACCTTTCTGTCTAAGGTCACAGGCATAATATAAAAGCCAACGGGATCCATCGATTCTCGTTCTCATACTGGCCATATCAAAAGCCAGGGCCTGAAACTTATCCAAAGACTTCCCAAACTGTTTTCTCTGCTTCATATAGGTTACTGTCTGATCAAAGGCTCCCTGGGCAATACCAATTGCCTGAGCTGCGATGCCAAGCCGGCCTACATCAAGAGAGGTCATTGCTACTTTGAATCCCTTTCCAATTTCACCCAAAAGGTTTTCTTTTGGAACACTGCAGTCTTCAAAAACAAGCTCTGCTGCGGTAGACCCTCTGATGCCCATTTTGTTTTCCTTCTTGCCCCTTGAGAATCCAGGCGTCCCCTTTTCGATAATAAAAGCGCTGATACCTTTGGTTCCTTTTGATTTATCGGTCATAGCCATGATGACATAGACCTCTGCAATACCGCCTCCTGATATGAAAACCTTTGATCCGTTTATCAGCCAGTGGTCTCCTTTGTCCTCGGCTTTGGTCTGCTGCATTGCGGAATCTGTTCCCGCATTTGGCTCTGTAAGCCCAAAAGCACCAAGCTTTTTTCCTGACAGAAGATCCGGAAGATACTTTCTCTTCTGTTCTTCCGTGCCGTAGGTAAAAATTGGCCAGCAGCACAAGGCGTTATGGGTCTGCACAATAACACCGTGGGATCCGCATACCTTGGACAGTTCTTCAATGGCCATAATATATGAAATGTAGTCAGCTCCTGCCCCGCCATATTCCTGAGGAAACGGCATCCCCATAACCCCAAGCTCTCCCAGCTTAGCCACAGTTTCGCTCGGAAATACTGCTTCCTCATCAATCATCTCGGCAATCGGTGCTATTTCTCTTTCAGCAAATTCTTTAATCATTTGCTTGATCATCTGCTGTTCTCTGGTCAAATTAAAATCCATACTTTTCCTCCTGATAAATAGGTATCACTTTCTTTTTAGACACGGATAAGCCATGTCAACAACTTGGATTTAAGGTCACTTGGGCCAAAATTTACTTGGATTTAAATTCAGCGGGACGTTTTTCAATAAAAGCGGTCATCCCTTCCTTTTGATCTTCTGTTGCATAGCACAGGGCAAACAGCTCATTCTCTATGGTTATGCCGCTTTCAATATCAACATTCATACCACGGTCAATACAGGCTTTCGCGTATTTCAATGCAATAGGCGCATTCTTAACAATTTTACGCGCTAGTTCCATAGCTGCCTCAAGGAGTGCCTCCGGCTCGACGACCTTATTGGCCAATCCAATTCTTTCGGCTTCTTCGCCGCTGATTATTTCTCCTGTAAAGATCAGTTCCTTGGCTTTAGACGCTCCGATCCTTCTGGGAAGTCTCTGGGTTCCCGAAAATCCTGGGGTGATACCAAGTCCCACTTCCGGCTGGCCAAATTTCGCCTTAGTGCTGGCCACGATCAGATCGCATGACAATGCCAGCTCGCAGCCACCTCCTAAAGCGAATCCATTGACCGCTGCAATTGTTGGGATCTCTAACTGTTCCAGCTTTCTAAATATCTGCGAGCCTCTTCTTCCCCAAGCCCTTCCGTCTTCCACATTAAAAGTGCTCTGCAGGGCTATGTCCGCTCCTGCCACGAAGGATCTTCCTTCGCCGGTAATAATCAACGCTTTAATTTCCTTATTCAAAATCACTTCATTAAGCGCCCTATCAAATTGCTCCAAAACTTCTGCGTTTAGTGCATTTAACGCCTCCGGCCTGTTGATTGTAAGTAGTGCTATTCCGTTTTCATGCTTTAGGTTGATATAGTCAGCCATATTAAAACCTCCATTTAATTCATGCATCTGAATTCCTGCTTTTCAATTCATGTTACCTACGGTTATATTAACCGCAAGTTTTATGCCAAGGGCAATTTGAAATGAAGAGGCTAAAATCACTAAAAACCAGAGGCTTTCAGCGACTTTTCCCTATTTCCTCACTATTGTTTAAGCATTTAAAATACGGTAGTCAAATTTGACTATATACCTATCCGTAATTGGATAGCTCCAAGGCAAGTTTCTCAGAGTTTTTTCAACACAAACGCCAGCTTGAGTCAAATTTGACTAAGAATTTCACTTTTCAATTTTGTTCCATCAAAAAACTGTAAAGAAAGTCAAAAAATATTAAATATCAGTCCCTATTTTAGCAATCTTTTTCCGGGATGCTGGTCTAATTTCGGTTGCATTATAAAATTAGCTAAATATCCGCTGATTTTCTTCGGCATATTTGTTAAAATCGTCAACTTGGCATTACTTTTGCTTTATTTTAAAGTGACGCATGAAACTTGCTGCGGCAAAGACAGCCAAAGCTGAATTATGAATATAGAAAGGTGAGTGTTATTTTGGAAAATATTGCCCAAAATATTACAATTGTAGGTTCGGGAACACAGGGCGCAATGCTTGCATTCAGAAGTGCTGCTTTTGGAAAAAAGGTATGCCTCTACGACCAATCTGAAGCAGCTGTTTTAAAGGCATTCGAGAAGATAAAGGTTTGGTTTGATGAATGGGTAACTGAAGGAAGAATTACACCTGCTTTTGCCGCTTCTGCTTATGCTTCTATTACGGCGGCCTCCGATCTGAAGGAAGCGCTAAAGGATGCTGACCTTGTTATTGAAAATGTGCCGGAAATATTGGAATTAAAGCAAAGCGTCTGGGCAGACATAGATGCGGCTGCACCGGAAAAGACGCTGCTGACCACAAACAGTTCATCGCTAAAGGCCTCAGATATTGGTAAATATATAAAGCGTCAGGATCGAACATTCAATGTTAATTTTATGACGCCTACAAAAGACGACCAGGTCGAGGTCATGTGGAATGCCAATACCTCCCAGGAAACGAAGGATATGGCTATTGCATTTTTAAAATCGCAGAAAAATATTCCCATTGTGACAGCCATAGAAATTAAAGGGTTTTCCCTCAATCGAGTCTGGCGCGCCATAAAAAAAGAATGCCTGAAGCTCTGGGCTAATGGCTATATTTCTCCGGAAGATTTTGACCGGGTTTGGATGCTGGAATGGGGAACCCCCTACGGTCCTTTTGGACTGATGGATATAGTTGGCCTTGATATTATCAAACAGATTGAAATGAGTTATTATAATGATAGCCTTAACCCTGAAGATCTGCCTCCGGCGGCTCTTGATGATATGATTGCAAAGAACTGGCTTGGCGTAAAGACCGGTAAAGGCTTTTACGATTATCCGAATCCGGCCTATGAAAAGCAGGGCTGGCTTAAAGGGGAAAATAATGGAGGTACTATATGAAAAAACCTGAAGAGTTTAAGAAAGTCACCGTCATAGGCGGAGGACTCATCGGATACAGCTGGGGAATTGTATTTGCGAGAAGCGGCCTCCTGGTGTCCATGTACAACAGAAAATCCGAAACTTATGATACGCTAAAGGATAGAATGA
>JBBRXH010000170.1:0-4060 GCA_038248565.1 Peptostreptococcales bacterium
ATCGGCATCCCAGAACTTCTGGCTGCAATCGAAAACCATTACGGCGCTAACGTGTCGTCAGGCAAAATCGAAAAGCTGCACAGGCAAAGACTGAAGACAGAATTATTAGGACTTATCTATGCCAGCATCGGTGAAGAGTTCAGAGAATTTGATAAACTTAAAGCAGCTACTGATAAAAGTATTGATTCCATTCTCAGTTCAGATACCGACCCGTATTCAGAAGTAGGCATTTTGCTGAAATCATTTTTAGAATGGAGGTCATTTAAATGTTAAATAAAATCGATCATTTGGGAATAGCCGTCAGTTGTCTCGGGGATTCTATGAATTTTTATGAAAATATATTGGGCTTGGAATGCCATGGCCAGGAAACCGTCGAAGATCAGAAAGTCAACATTGCCTTCTTTAAAGTCGGCGAAACAAAGATTGAACTGCTGGAGTCCACCTGCCCTGAAGGCCCCATCGCAAAGCACATCAATTCACGAGGCCAGGGCCTGCAGCACATCGCCTACCGCGTTGCCAACATAGAAGAAGCTATTCTTGAAATGAAAAAAAGGGTGTCATCATGATTGAGCTCTGCGAGCGCAGCTAAGCTACCCAATGAGTAGTTATAAGTTCCCATATTTATCGGGTTGTTTAGCCCATCGAGCAATGTGCCGTGTATATCTCTAAGCGTATTGCAAAGCTTAATCTTTGGGTTTTTAGAACAATAAAAGCAAACTGATTCCCATGACCAGCATTCCTGAGAGCAGGCCGTAAATCGTCAGATGATGCTCGCCATATTGCCTGGCGGTTGGGAGAAGTTCGTCAAAGGAAATATAGATCATGATTCCTGCTATAGCCGAGAAAACGATGCCCATAACCGTATCATTCATATAGCGGGACAAAAATAGAAAAGCAAAAACTGCTCCGAGGGGTTCTGCCGCTCCGGATAAAAGCGAGTAATAAAAAGCCTTTTTCCTGCTGCCAGTGGCACAATAGACAGGTATAGCTACGGCAATACCTTCCGGAATATTATGAATAGCTACCGCCAGGGCGATGGCTATCCCCAGTTTTGGTTCGCTCATCCCCGACATAAAAGTAACCAAACCCTCAGGAAAATTATGAATGGTAATAGCCAGGGCAGTTAAAATGCTGGTTTTCATAAGTTTGTGTTTTTGGGATTGGGGGAAAATCTCGCATTTTTCAATTTCCTCGATACTGTGAATTTCATGGGGATTTTCAAAAGTTGGAATAAGCTTGTCGATCGCTGCAATCAAGAGTATTCCTGCGAAAAATGCTAAAAGAGTTACCCATCCGCCGGTTTTCGCACCCATACTTTGCATCAGATTCGACTTGGCATCGGGAAGTATTTCCATAAATGATATATAAATCATGATACCTGCTGAGAATCCGAGGGCAACAGATAAAAATTTCTTGTTCGTCGTTCTGAATAAGAGAACGAGTAAACCGCCCAGCCCTGTTGCCAAACCTGCCAAGAGAGCAAGTGATAAAGCAAATATCCAGTTATTGGTCCCCATAAAACTAACTCCTAATCTTATTGCCAAAATTCATACAACAATTTATTGCGAATTACTTGAGATCAAGTCGCATGACCTCAGGAAAGCAGTCAACCTTGAACTGGTTGCATGTCATGCATTTTGAAATAGCCGGGGCGCTGCTGAAATCAACAATGGCGAAACCGTAGGATTTAAAGAATTCGGGGACCTTCGCAACCAGCCAGACCGACTCTCCACAAAGGGACCGAACTTCAGAAACAGCCTTCTCTAGCATTAACGTTCCCAGATCCATTCGGCGATGAGTCTCCTCAACTGCAATAGCGGCTACGACAAACTGTCCGTTGCGCTTTTCAAGTTTAACGCCGCCAATCCGCTTGCCACTGTCGCTGTCAATCAGTTCCCAAAGCTTAATGAGCCCTTCAGGCGGCTCTTCATCGGGTGAGACTTCAAGTCCGTGTCTGTAAAACAGCATCGCCAAATCTTTATACTCGGCGGTTTCAAGGATCGTATACATATCTTTATTCCTCCTTTTTATTAATTATTATATCATTTTAAACCTCTAACAGGAATTAATACGTTGTTTACGTGCCGAAGGACGGCTTTTCATCAATAGTGCCAGCAAGCCGGCAATGACTGGAAGAAAAAAAATACAGGAAATCGCTGTCTGAAGTCCCCAAATATCACCGATACGACCGAGGAATATTACAGCAAGACCTCCCAGCCCTCCAGCAAATCCCATGGTTAATCCAGCCGCAAGGGCTTTATTGTCTGGGATCACTTCTTGTGCTGCTATAACAGTGACCGAGAAACTGGATAAAAGCGCCGCACCTGCCAAAGCCAGAAAAACTGTGCTTGTAGCGCCAGTAGTATTGAGAAATGCAAAGAATAATGGAGTGGCGATAATCAGAGAGCCAACAATTAAACGTTTTCGACCAAAATGATCTGAGATAAACCCTCCAAGGATTCCACCAAAAGCTCCGGCGAAAAGCATAATCGTCAGCAGATGACTCGCCGCAATGTTCGATAGGTTCCGAGACTTAAAGTATAACGGCAATATTGTTAAAATCCCCGTATATGCCAAAGAACGAATAGCGATAACGCTAATAATTGAGCTAAGCTCACGGCTTGCTGATTTTAGTGATTTTACTACCACCGATAGAGAAGGGGTTGCACCCACTGGCGTATGATCCCTTGGTGCAAACAGCATCAGAAAGACCGCTACAAAAATTCCGGGGATTACCATAACCACGGTAGCCTGTAATCCAAAAGCCTGAAATAGTGGTACTAATAGAAGCGGGCTTAAAGCGAATCCGAAATTGCCGAAGGCCACAAAGGCTGAAAGCAAAACCGCTTTGCGGTCTCCGCTTAGTGCATTTACCATCGTAGACGCCTGGGGATGAAATGCCGCCGTGCCAAGGCCGGCCAGAGCAGCAAGGGTAACCAGCATAATATAGCTATGAACTATTCCGGTTAGACTGAGCATAACTGCCATCCATAGAGTTCCGACATGGACAAGCCAGCGCTTGCCTTGACGGTCCAAATAATAACCAAAGAACGGCTGAATAAATGATGATGAAATAGAAAAAGCAGAAATTAGAATAGCGGCCTTGGTCACAGTGAATCCAGGTGTCAGCACTACCAAGAATGGAAGCATCTGTGGAAGAAAGTTGCTATACATGTCATTGAGCATATGCGCAATGGCAAGTATGCCTATTTTCGAATATTGGATCTTCTTTTTCTCGTGCATAAAAACACCTCAATTAAACGTAATTAAATTCCTACTCGTTTATACTTTCGGCTTTCCAATATAAAATGCCATATGCAAACCGTTCTTTACGCTAAAAACGTTTTCAAAAGATTTACTGATTTCAATTAATGGTGCTTTTATAAAGTTAAAGTAGTCTCCGCCTTCCAGCCACTCAATGATATCGACGGGGATTGATCGCTTATCCGTATAATCATAAATAATAACATAATGCTTGGTTATACGGCTCATTTCCGAATACATTTTTTGCCGCTCAACCTCTTTCAAACCATGGGCGACTAAAGAAGCCACTGAAATATCAAAGCTCTTATCCTCGAAGGATAATTTTTCAAGTATGCTCGCCTGAACAAACCTGACATTCTCATTGCCCGGTTTATTTGCTGCAACACTGAGCATGTTTTGAGCATTATCAATACCTGTCACTTCAAAGCCCATCCGGTTCAGTTCAGAGCATAAAGCACCTGTACCACAACCAATATCAATAACACTGCTATAGGCAGATAGATTGATTTCGGATAATGCTACAAGTGCTTTTTTATAATATCCAGTCTGATAGCGGTAGAACAAGCCATAAGCTGGGGCAATCAAATTAAAGAATCCGTTAATTTTTTCCACAGCTGCAGCCACCAGATCCGTGATGATCATCATGAGAGTTCCCGTGTCCAATGCAGCCTTCAGCCCCTGCGACTAATTTGCCGGTCATAAATTGCTCAATAACATCATCAATATTCCCACTGATGCCGGCAATGACTTCGATCCCATTCGCGGCCAATCCCTGTTTTGCTCCGGCGCCAAGACC
>JBBRXH010000171.1:0-4053 GCA_038248565.1 Peptostreptococcales bacterium
AATGCTTCTGATCTGCCATCCTGGGTGGTTGTTGTCTTTTGGCCAATCAGCGTTGTGGGCGCCATCTGGCCCCCTGTCATACCATAGATCGCATTATTGATAAAAAATGTTGTGAACTTTTCTCCGCGATGAGCTGCATGTATAATCTCGGAAGTACCAATAGAGGCCAAATCCCCATCCCCCTGATAGGTAAAAACAACGCTATCCGGATGGACACGTTTGATACCCGTTGCAATAGCTGGTGCTCTGCCGTGAGCAGCTTCACACATATCCACCACCATATATTGGTGCGCTAAAATACTGCAGCCTACCGGAGAAATCCCAATAGTGTCGCCAAGCAAGTCCATTTCATCCAAAACCTCCATAATCAGTCTATGTGCAATGCCATGGGTACAGCCTGGACAATAGATACTTTCATTTCTTATCATGCCTTTAGTATATTCAAAAACAGTTTTCATCTATAGCACCCCCAATATTTTTTTAGCTTCCAAGACAACTTCTTCCGGCGAAATAACTGTTCCGCCAAATCTGCCTGCGTATGAAACGGGGAATCTGCCATTAACGCCTATTCTAACATCATCTATCATTTGTCCATGACTAAGCTCTACGGATATCACTGCCTTTACCGACAGAGGTATTTCATCAAAAGCAAGATAAGGATAAGGCCATAAAGTGATTGGCCTTATTAGCCCTGCTTTAATACCGTCACATTCCAGCAAAGCTATGGCCTCCTTAACGATGCGTTATGTTTTCCCATAATCGACAAATACTACATCAGCATCATCCAACCGATAAGCTTCATAGCGCAATTCCTTTTCCTTAATAATGCTGTACTTATCCCTAAGGTGCCAGTTCCATGCCTCAAGCTCCTCAGACTGTAAATAGACTGATTTTACTATATTATGCGGGCGAAGTCCTTTTGTTCCTGACAGGGCCCAAGGTTTTTCAATTTCAGTTCCGGAATGATAATCAGGTAAGATAATGGGTTCCATCATTTGACCTATCATGCCATCTACGAGAATGAGCACAGGATTCCTATAGTAATCCGTGAGCATAAAAGCCGTGCCGATAAGCGTTACTGCCTCCTGAATGCTTGCAGGCGCTAAAACGATGAGATGGTAGTCCCCATTGCCGCCTCCTCGCGTAGATTGGTAATAATCCGCTTGCCCGGGCAGTATGGTTCCTATTCCTGGGCCACCTCTCGAAACGTTAATAATAACACAAGGCGCTTCTACAGAACACAAAAACGATAGGCCTTCCTGCATAAGGGCAATCCCCGGTGAAGAGGAAGAGATCATAACACGACCACCCGCAGCAGAAGCGCCATAAGCCATATTGATAGCTGCGAGTTCGCTTTCAGCCTGAACAAAAGATCCGCCGGCTTTTGGCAGTTCTCTTGACATATATTCCGGAATTTCATTTTGAGGGGTAATAGGATAGCCAAAGTAAAATTTACAGTCATTTCGAATCGCTGCTTCCGCAAAGGCTTCGTTGCCTTTCATCAAAACTCTTTCATTCATTACAATGCCCTCTTTCCACTTATTTACAAAGCCCGTTGAAATTGTCCCTCTATTTTATATAGACACTGATTGCGCCATCCGGACAAATAATAGCGCAGTTTCCACATCCGATGCATTGATCCAAATCTATCACGCCAGCAGCATGATACCCCTTCGTATTGATTCTGGCTGCATTTATCTGAATAATCTTTACCGGGCAAACTGAAACACATAATTCACAGCCCTTGCATCTGTCTTCGTCAAATTTAACTAAACCTCTTCCCATAATAACGACCCCCTTTTTTACTTGTCCAGCCAAGTTTTGCGCATCTGAATCTCCAGTGGGAAAACCTTTCCCGAATACTGATTTTTATGGTTTTGCAGCAAATATTCCCGTACATCTTTTTCGAACTGTTTCATACAGCAGTGATAAATAATCGGAAGATTAAGATTTAAAGATAATTCATTGCAAAGGCTTATCCCTTTAACAATGTCACTGAGTGTGGTTTCCTGAAGTAAATGCGTATTATTAATCAGCCCTGTTATTTTTAAGCCTGTTTCTTTTTCTATGGCTAAAATATGTTGCAGCGCTCCTTGAATTGTGGATGTCTCCGGCCGACTTGCATTGATAATACAAAATAGATCCCATTCCTGGGTAAAGAATTGCCTTTTAAATTGGGTAAGGATCCGTGCTCCGGAGTGATCCCCTCCCGTATCCACAACGACGCGGTATGATGTGTTTTTTAATGGCCCATTGATTCGGGCTGAAATCGCCGGTAAATCCAGATTGATATCAAAGCCAAAAGTATTGCTGAAAACTTCAATTCCTTTACTTTCAAGAAAAGCCTGCTTCTCCCTACTTCTAAAATAAGGGTTGGCGATATCAAGATCAATCAGCGCAAATCGATTAAAAGTTCCCGTATCCACAGTCTTAAGGGCATAATTAACAGCAAACTCAGTTTTACCGCTGCCATAATGACCAACGACAATGAGAATCCTTTTGATCCTTGCGTCTGATTCAGGCCCGATATTAGTCATCACTAAACCTCATTGAGAAAATTCATCGCTGCTAATGCATACATTTTACAAGCTTCAACCAATTCTTCAATTTCGACATATTCATCGACTTGATGCGGAATCATGCGATTGCCTGCTCCGGTCACTACCACTGGTATTCCTTTCAATACGTTTAAAAATGTACCATCCGTCGCTCCGGGAACACCATTATATACCGGTTCCTTTTTTGCAATCGCCTGATAGGCCTTGGCAATAGCCGTTACTATCGGATCATCCTTAAAGGTTTCTGTCCAGGGACGTTCTTCAAATACATCGAGGGTGGCTTTAAAATCAGCATCCACCGAAGCTAATCTATCGAAAATGTCTAAAATCTGCTGTTTCAGCACCCCATGATCCTGGCCAGGTACTGTTCTGATATCCAAAGTCATATAAGCTTCTCCCGGAACCACGTTTATTTGAGCCTCGCCCTTATTCGGGGATCTTATGATGGTTGGCGTTATGCTGGGCAGACCAAGGTATTCATGTAACCCCAGCCGCAATTTTTCTGATTCTTCTAATTTTTCAAGTTCAATAATGAGTCTTGCCAGTCTCAGGTTTGGGTTAATACCAGATAGAGGCATAGCGCCATGCGACTGCTTGCCGTATACTTTAAGCTCAGCGCGCATAGCGCCCTTTTGAAAGATGCAAAGCTGGTTTTCTTCTGGTTCACAAATTATTGCGCCATCCACATGGTCGGCAAAACCTTTGCTGATAAAATCCTTTATCCCAATCATCATACCCTCTTCATCGCAAGGTATGCAGAGGATTATAGTTCCTTTAAATGCTATAGAGGACTCTTTGATGGCTTTAGCGGCAAATATGGCCGCAGCGACGTTTCCCTTGGTATCACATGAACCTCTACCGTAAATTTTACCGTTTTGAATGACAGCGCCAAATGGATCAAATTGCCATTCCTTAAAATCCCCTGCTGTCACAACATCCGTATGCCCTTCAAAGAGTATCGTTTTACCTGGTTTATCACCTTTGAGAATACCGATTACATTAGGGCGACCAGGCACAACTTCCATCATTTGGGTTTCAAATCCCAGCTGCTTGAGATAGTTGTAAATATAGACTGCAACTGCAGTTTCATTGCCGTCGTCTTTAACTGGATCATAAACGCTATTTATTCTTATTAGGCTTTGCGTAAAAGCAACCAGTTCATCGCGCTGAATAAATTTTAGTATTCCGCCATACTCATTCATAAAATGTTTCCTTTGCTTTCACCAGATTTTTTAAAACCAGATTAACCGGCGTTTCGATACCCAAAAGTTTCCCTTCTTTAACGATAGCGCCATTGATCTGTTCTATTTCCGTCCTGCGATGGTTGACTACGTCCTGAAGCATGGATGACTTATTCTCCGCAGTTGCAATGCAGACTTTTTTGGTATGCCCGACCGGATCTGCATTGTTCAGGATAATTCCCTTGGCGATGGCTATTTTTTGGGCTTCTGTTACAGATAATTCGATTAATTCTTCGAGCTCCGGACTTAAGACC